>JAUVUO010000093.1 GCA_030601015.1 Candidatus Omnitrophota bacterium
ACTCTAATGGGAATGTAGAAATAAAAGAATAATAAAATACCCATTACAATTAGGAGGTATCTTAAATGGGAAGGCCAAAAAAAGAACTAAAACAAATTCATAAAAAGAAAACTACAAAAGCTAAAGAAAAGATAAAAAAATATTTAAATAAAGATATTTCTTATCCAGAACTTACTGTTAGAGCAAAAAAAATACTAAAAAAAAGCAAAACTAAAAAAACATCCGCAGCTTAAATCAGCCAAATTTATAGTGTTTTTTTACTTTTTTATAAATATGCCATTTGCAGGATAATCCTTGGGGGAAAATTACCATATCGCTTTTTTTAATTTTAACTTTATTTCCATTAGGCATTTTTATGCCTGCTTCTCCTTACACTTGAATAATTTATAAAATTCATTGTGCGGGATTTTATTCACTAGACCCATTTCTATAAACCAAAAGTTTCCAACCCTACTTCTTTTTTAATTTTTATTTTAGCATTAATAAAATCTTTGTGAGGTATATGAAACAATCCTGAAATCTTTCTTATCAATTCTAACTCATTGTTATCTAAGTCGTTATCAATACAAGCAACTCGGAAAAGATTTTCTAAAATGTCTATCTTTACATTATACGACAAATTATTACTTACTTCATGAGTAAAAGTATATAAATCTATTCTCTGCTCGGCTGCTTTTTTAACCGATTCCAAAACAATTATTATATCTTTTTCCGTTGCTTTCGTATAAGAAATGAGGACTCTCTTTATTTTATCTTCTTCCTCAGGAAGAAACTTATTATCCGCTTCAGCTACGGCCCATAATAAAACACCTAAAGCAATTTTATCATCAACATTCTGTATCTCTGTTTCATCTACACTATCTTTCCATACACAAGAAACTATACTTTTTCTAAATTTATCAAAAAAACCAACCATTACTCCTCCTCCAAACTAATATCGTGTCTCTCAAAATAGAATTTTCACCTATCTCCAGACTCTAAATACCAAATAAGCCTTTCTAATGAATCTCGGGGAATACTCTCAAATTTCGTTCCAAGCTCATATCTGTTATTTTGAGCATCGATTTTAACCCAAATAACTTTAACCATTGCCTTTATTAAAAAAAATGGGTTTCCTAAGCAAATTTTTATTTCTAAAATTTTCCCTTTGGGGACTAATTCTTGAACATAAAATCTTAGCCCTCCGGGGCTAACATCCATTGTAATAAAACCTTTTTCTTTTATGTCAGAAAGCACTTTGTAATATATTTGCAAATGCTCGGGTATTCTTACAAATACTCTTCTTTCCTTCATTTCAATATATACTCACTTTTAAACTATTCTGCATATCAAAAATCAATGTTAATAATTTAATAACCATTCAGTTTATTTCCTATTCCTTATATAGCAATTATTACCTGTTTTTACAAGAAAACCAAGTTTAACGAAAACAATCGCTAACACCAATATCCACAAAAATATCCCCCCTTAATATCGGCTTACCACCCAAAATTGATAAGTATATTTTGCATCCTAACATTATACTATCTTAAAATATCCTTTTTGCTAGATATAAAATATATAAATCAAAATTTATTATTGAAGCGTGGAGAAAAATTATCCTCTAGCCAATCAAAAACTTTCTAACGGCTAAAGTCCATAAAATGATTTTATTTTATAAACTGCAGTAGTTCGTCATTAAGAGAACTATTAATTTCCAAAAATGCTAAGCCTACATAATGCCTATGCGTTTCTCTTTGTTTGTGACACCAAATTACTTTGGCCTTCAAAGGTAATATTTTATCAATTAAATTTATATTTAGTTTGATCTGACTATTCTTTGCAATAGAATCTTCAACTATAATATTGGTTCCGCTTAAACTTATATTTTTAGTTACCGTGTAAAAATATTTTCTTGGAGAAATAGTTTTATACTCCACAGGTAAAGATATTTTATGCCTGGGATACCCTCTATTCTCTTTTTGACTTTTTCGACTCATTTCATCCTCCTTAATTTATGAAAACTTTACTCATTCTATATAGAAAAAAGCTTACACCCATCGCCTCCTAGCAATATATATAAGCCAATTTACTTATATGTAACATATTATTTATCTTTTTTCAAGTAAACGTTTACATTTTTCAAAAATATTTATATTTTAAAACTCATATAACCCTATATGCCCCAAACATTTACCTCTTCCCGTTTTTTTCATATATCAATTAAACACATTTTCCCAAACTACTGGCATCTATACAATAATAAAATTCACAATTTATTCCCTAAGGAATGAAGAGCCGAATATTTTTTATTGTATCCAAGAATATTTTAGAATTTCGCTTTACGATTGGGGCTTGTTATCTCATCAAACTATATATATGGTGGCGGCGAGTGGACTTGAACCACCGACAAAACGGGTATGAGCCGTTTGCTCTACCAGCCTGAGCTACGCCGCCAACTTATAATTTTATACATTTTGGTTTGCCTTGAAATGTCTTATTCTACCAAATATTCCCATTCAATCAAGCCAAAACCTCAAAAAAGTGATATCATTCCATTATACTGCGTAGTTGGCCGCAAGCGGCATTTATATCTTGGCCTCTAGACTTTCTTAAAGTAAAAAATATACCTTTTTTATTAAGTTCTTTTTTAAAATTATCGATTTCCTCTTGTTTCGGAGGTAGAAACTCTTGAGAATGCCCATTATAAACCAAGATATTTAATTTAGCCCCGATTTTTTCTATTAATTCAGCTAATTTACCAGCATCTTCTTTTTTTGTATTTTTATCTTTTATCAAAACATATTCTATAATAACCGCGTGCTTGGATATCTTAGAAAACTCCTCTATCGCGGGTATAAGTACTTCTAAGGGATATTTTTTGTTTACCGGCATAAGTCTACTTCTAATATTATTATTTACCGCATGCAGTGAAACGGATAGTTTAATTTTTAAATCTAATTCAGCTAATTGATATATTTCCGGTACTAATCCGCAGGTAGAAATAGATATCCTTTTTGCTCCCAGACAAATACCTCTCTGATTAGTCAATATTCTTACTGTTTTTGTAGTATTCTCAAAATTATCCAAAGGTTCGCCAATCCCCATGAATACTATATTCGTAATTTTATTGGGACTAATTTTATCGGCAACAAATAGATATTGATTTATAATTTCTGAAACTCTTAAATCTCTCTTAAACCCTTTTTGGCCGCTCATACAAAAACCGCATTTAAATTTACATCCTACCTGAGTTGAAATACATAAGGTTGCTCTTCTGGCCTCTGGGATGAAAACCGTTTCAATGGATAATCCGTCTTCCAATCCAAACAAAAATTTTTTTGTTCCGTCGGAAGAGGTTTCTTCTTTTAATAATTCTAAATTTGAAAAATAAAACGCCTCTTTTAGAATATCTCTATTCTCTTTAGAAAGATCGGTCATCAGATTAAAATCCTCCACTCTTTTCTGATAAATCCAAATAAATATCTGCTTAGCATAAAATTTAGGGAACTTATCTTTATGTAAAAAAAATTTTAACTCTTCTGAAGTATAATTTTTTATATCTTTTTTGTTTTCGTTCATAAATTTATATTCATATTTATAAATCAATTTTTTTTAGAAGGGTTAGACATTCCATATGAGGCGTATGCGGAAAAAAATCAAACGGTTCGACAAAATCTGTCCTATAATTCTCCCAAAGGCTAATAAGATCTCTAAAAAAAGCATCCGGATTACATGATGAATATAAAATCAATTTAGGGTTTAACCTCTTAATGGCTCTGGTTATTTTATTTGACAGGCCGCTTCTGGGAGGATTTATTATTAATAGATCTATATCTTTATATGGTTCGCCTTGAATATTAAGAAATCTTCTGGCATCAGAAATTATAAATTTCATATTCCCGATATTATTTATTTTAGCGTTTTGACGCGCGATATTTACAATATCTTCACTTACCTCCACACCTAAAACTGATTTTGCTTTAGGTGAAAAAAATATTCCAATAGATCCAACTCCGCAAAACAAATCTAATACGTTTTTATCACTGGAAATATCTGTGTAATCCACCATTTTCTGATAAAAACCTGCCGCCATCCTTGGGTTAACCTGAAAAAAACTATCTATATCTATTTTAAAAACAAAATTCCCTAACTTTTCTTTAAAAAATTTATCGCCATAAAGTAAATGCTTTGTCTCAAATATTACAGCATCAGATAAAGAATTATTCACTATCCAATAAATTGAACAAATTTTATTGTCTAGTATAGACTGTAATAAAACACTCACAAACTCTTCTTTATCCAAATCTTGGCATCCTGTTGTAACTATTCCTATCATTAACTCGTTTGTGAATTTTGTCTCTCTGATAATTAGATTTCTTAGAAATCCTTTATGCGAATATTTATTATATACTGAAAACTTTTTCTTCCTGGAAAAATCTTTAACCGCTTTTAAAATCACTTTGGCGTCTGTAGAAAAAATTAAGCATTCTTCAATATCTACTACTTTTCCCTTTTCATTTTTACTATAAAGGCCGCAGACAATATCACCTTGATCCGCGAAAGAATATTCCATTTTGTTGCGATTAAACCAAGGATTTGAAAATTGAATGGGTTTTAATCTAATCTTCCAGCCATAATTCTCTATTAATTTTTTTATTCTATTTTCTTTTTCAACCAATTGTTCTTTATATGGTATATCCTGAAAACGGCAACCGCCGCATTCACCGAAATGTTTACAAATTTTCATTTTATCTTTCATTTTTATATTTTATATGAATTATTTTACATTTTATTCATAACCTAATTCTTTTAAAATTCTTGGCCTCTTCTGCCAATCCGCTAATACAGTAACCCAAATATCTAAAAATACCTTTTTCCCATACATATTCTCAATTTCTTTTCTGGAAAGTGTACCTATATGTTTAAGCAACTCTCCTTTTTTACCAATAACTATCATTTTCTGAGATTTTCTTCTTACATAAATATTTGCTTTTATATATACAACATTTTTTTTATTATTTATCTCTTCAACATTAACTGCCACAGCATGAGGCAATTCTTCTTTTAAAGCTAAAAATAATTTTTCTCTTATAATATCCGAAATACGAAGTTTTACAGGAAAATCGGTAACAACTTTATCATCATAATAAGCCGGTCCCTCTGGTATATTTTCAATCAAAACTTGTTTCAACTTATCTATATTCGTTCCTCTTTTAGCGGAAAGAGGCATATAAGATAGTAATAATTCTTTTTTATCATCCTTTATTTTCCCCTGCCACATACTTAAATACTCATTAAAAAATTTTTCCCCTTTATCAACCTTATTTAAAACCATAATTACTTTTATATCCTGGTTACAAATAATATTCATTAACCGTTCTTCTTCTTTGCCAAAATTCCTTGTTACATCAACGACATAAAGAATTAAATCGCAACCGTAAATTACACTTTTGGCGACAGTATTTAAATGCTGCGCAAGTTCATCATTGAAATAATGCATTCCCGGGGTGTCCACAAAAACAACCTGAGAATTTTCTAAATTTAAAATACCTTTTATTTGGTGCCGCGTAGTTTGAGGAATCGGAGATATAATACTTACCTTATCTCCAATTAACGCGTTTAAAAGCGTTGACTTTCCAACATTAGGCCTTCCCAAAATA
>JAUVUO010000180.1 GCA_030601015.1 Candidatus Omnitrophota bacterium
ATACGATTTAAGATGAAAGATATAAGGCCTACCGGGAGACAATCTCAGGGGGTTAGAGGTGTGAGGTTATTAAAAGAGGATATTACTTTAGGAATGACTTTGATAAAGACGTCTCTTAAAAAAGAAGATTTTTGTCTTTATACTGCTACAGAAAATGGATTTGCTAAAAGAACTAATATTGAAAAGTATCGGGTTCAGTCTAGAGGAGGTAAAGGGATAATAAATATAAAAACTACTCCTAAGGTAGGGGAGGTAAAAGGACTTATTTTAGTTAGAAATGATGATGAAGTTATGTGTATTACACAAAAAGGCATTCTTATACGTTGTAAAATTAAAGATGTAAGAATTTCCGGGCGGTCAACTCAGGGAGTTAAGGTTATAAATTTGGATGAAGGAGATAAATTATCCAGCATAGCCCGTATTGTTCCGGAAGAATAAGAGAAAATTTTAAAATAAGGGAATTGACAAAATTTTTTTAAGACTTAAAATTTATTAAAGAAGAAATTGACCCCATCGTCTAGCCTGGTCTAGGACATCGCCCTTTCACGGCGACGGCGCCGGTTCAAATCCGGCTGGGGTCGCTTAAATATAAAGGCGTTAATTTTTTTGAATCGGCGGTGAGTTTTTAGTTATGTAATTTTTACAGTTTAAACTTTATAATTTATGCTATTTTCGAGAACCGGGTGCTAGTAATTTTTTCAAAAATGAGAAAAGTTTTAATCAGGCGCTGTTGCTATTATGCAACAGCGCCTGATTTTAAAAATTATTAGATGATTAGTATGTTTATTAAAACCCTAATTTTTGTAATCACAAATTAAGTAATGTAATCGGGGATTGATACCCTTTGTACCAGCCCCATTAAACCACATAAAATTTTATCAACGTTAATTGTAATAATATGGAAGAGAGACTGAAGCAAACAGGTAATATACCTTTAGGATCAGTTATATTAGGAAGAATTAATTGTTTTTTCTTTGGAATTCTTTTTTTTGGGGTGTTTTTATCTGTTTATACTAAAATTTCTCCGGAAAAATTTGAAATAATAATTCAAATTTTAAAAAATAAAGGATTTTATCAGGAAGTAACCATTGAGCAGTTTAAACTATCGCTTATAGTATATATGATCAGCTCTTGTATATTTTTTATAAGTGGATTAGGTTTATTGTTAAAAAAAGAGTGGGGTAGAATATTAACTTTGATTTTTGGCTTTATTATAGTAATATTTACTTTATTGTCTGTTTTGGCTCAACCGGCATTTATTAAGCAGGCAATTGTTTTTACTATTTATCCGGGGATATTAATTTTTTATTTTACTAACAAAAAAGTAGAAAAATTTTTTAAAATTTTGAAAAAGAAGTAAAAAAATATCTTTAATATTAAAATAAATAAAGGGACTTTAGTGCTAAATACCTTACTGGAATGTCCGGTTAAGGACAATGATAAAAAGGTATTTCATGTTAAGGAAAAAGGTTGAAATTAATGAAAATTTTAAAAAAGTATAAATGGTTTTATCCGGGAATAAGAATTAAACGCTGGATATCGCTTTGCGCTTTAGGTGTTATTGTAGTTATTTTTGGGGCAGCCAGGTTTATAAGTGATAAGCTTTTATTGTTAAGAGTGATGGATGTATTATTTTTATTCGCGGGAATACTTATAATAATTTCCGGAGTAAGAAGCATGATTCAATCTTTTCTAGGTATTTTTTTGCCCCATTCAGAAGAGGATTTAGTAGATATTTTATATAAAAAAAGGTATTTAGAAAGAGGGCCCAGAATAGTAGCTTTAGGCGGTGGGCATGGCCTTTCCAATTTACTTATGGGGTTAAAGGAGTATACAACGAATTTAATTGCTGTAGTTACAGTAGCTGACAGCGGAGGATCAACTGGGAGATTAAGGGAAGATTTTGATGTTCCTGCTCCTGGAGATATTAGAAATTGTATAGTTGCTTTAGCAGATGCCCCTTCTTTTATGGGAGAATTGTTTCAATTTAGGTTTAAGCAGGATTCAGAACTTAAAGGCCATAATTTTGGTAATATTTTTATTACGGCTATGACGCAATTAACCGGTGATTTCAAACGCGCTGTTGAGGAATCCAGTAAAGTTTTGGCTATTAGAGGAAAAGTCTTACCTTCAACCGTAAATAAGGTGAGTTTAGTCGCAGAGTATGATGATGGATCATTTATAGAAGGAGAGGCTAAAATACCGGGGAAAAAATCTCCTATAAAAAAGGTGTATTTAAAAGCAAATCATTCAGAGGGTAATAAAAAAATTCTGCCTACGCCGGAAGTAATAGATGCAATAAAAAATGCTGAAATTATTGTTATTGGCCCGGGAAGCTTATATACGAGCATTTTACCCAATCTTATTATTAAAGAAATATCAGATGCTATAGTAAAGTCAGATGCTGTAAAAATTTTTGTTTGTAATGTTATGACTCAGCACGGAGAAACCGATAACTATAGCGTAACAAGTCATTTAAAAGCACTTATTGAACATACTAATCCCAAAATAACGGAATATTGCGTAATAAATACAAAAATCCCTGAAGAAATAATGCTTAGCAAGTATAAAAAAGAAAAGGCTTATCCTATTCAAGCTCAAGCTTTAGAAATTAAACGAATGGGCTATAAAATTATTCAGGGAAATATAATACATTCTACTGATTGCGTAAGACACGACCCCAAAAAACTCGCAAAAATTATTTTAAATACATTTCGCAGGGAACAGTTTAGAAAAGAATTTTAAAGGTAAATTTTTTATAAAAGTTCAAATAACAAAATAAAATAAAAATGTTATTTATAGTAGCTACGCCTATTGGCAATATGGAAGATATTTCTTTAAGGGCTATACGCGTATTAAAGGAAACAGATTTTATTTTAGCTGAGGACACCCGAAAAACCGGTATACTTTTGCAGCGGCTGGAAATAAAGAAGAAAATGGTAAGTTTTTATGATCATAATGAAGAAAAAAAAATATCCTGGATAATAGAGGAATTGAAAAGAGGAAAAAATATTGTTCTTGTTTCGAGTGCGGGTACTCCTACTATAGCTGATCCCGGGTTTAAATTAGTTAGAGAATGTAGAAGAGAGAATATTACGGTTACGTCTATCCCCGGGCCCTCGAGTTTAATTAATGCCTTAGTCTTAACATCCATTCCTCATGATAAATTTTTATTTTTAGGATACTTGAGCCGCAAAAAAGGGGAAAGAATAAGATGCTTTGAGCAGATAAATGAAATAAACATTACAGCTGTTTTTTTAGAATCACCATTTAGAATTTTACGGTCTTTAAAGGATTTGAAGGGAGTATTCGGAAATAGAAGAATAGCAGTGGTTCGAGAGATGACAAAAAAATTTGAGGAAATTTTAGAATTTTCTTTGGAAGAGGCTATAATTCATTTCGAGAAAAAAATGCCAAAGGGAGAATTTACCGTAGTTATAGATAGGAATGGTTGAGGAACTAATTGACAATGTTTATGGTTAATAGTATAAAAAAACGTTAAGATTTTCGTAAATATACGATGTAGGTAGTGTCAAAAGTAAAATGAAAGAATTTACCACAGAGAGCACAGAGGACACAGAGTGAAGATTAATGAATTAATGAAAAAAGTTATCATAGAGAGGTTGATAAAG
>JAUVUO010000005.1 GCA_030601015.1 Candidatus Omnitrophota bacterium
ATAAATTCAAAGTTCCGTTGGCATTAATCTCAAAATCGGTAAAAGGCTCACGGGCGGCCCAATCATGAGAAGGCTGGGCTGCGGTATGAATTATAAGCTCAAAAGGATATTTTTTAAAAACTTCTTCGACTTTTGCCTTATCGCGTATATCTATATTTAAATGAGTATACTTATCTTTAAATATCTCCTGCAGCCGTTTTTTGTTCTCATCGGTACTAGCCTCTTTACCAAAAAAGTAAGCCCGCATATTATTGTCGATGCCAACCACTTTAAATCCTTTTTCAATAAAGAATTCGACCGCCTGAGAACCGATAAGCCCTGATGAACCAGTGATTAAAGCGTATTTAATCATAATACACGAATGTAACTTTGTTTCATTTCCGAAATGTTTCGTTTTTCTTGAGGAATTGAACCGGCGACTACTCCAAACAGAAGCCAAAATATCGGCGTATCTTGGAAACCAACAGTAATAATTGTACACGATAAAGCAAAAATAAGGCCGGCAAGAATTGAGCCTGCTAACCCTATCTGAATTACCTGACTATTTCTATCCCGACACAATCTTATCGGCCTAAATACATTCTTAAAAAACACCACAAAAATCCATAAAAACGCTAAAAGACCTACAATCCCCATCTCACACAAAACCTCCAAATAAGTATTATGAACATGGAAATTATTTCCTTCAGAATATCCTCCTACAGGAGCATATTCATAAAGAAGTTTTTCATACATGCCCGGTCCTATCCCAAAAATAGGATAATCTTTAAATATTCTTATTGCAGACCCACTTAATTCTTTTCTAACAATATATGATTTTTGGGCAGAAGGATTTAAAATACCTTTCATTCTTTGTTGATAATTCTGAGGCATAATAAGCAAAATAACAACAGCTATAAGGAAAGAAAAAAATATATATTTCTTTCTTTTCGAAAAAAGAACAATAAATATCAAAGAAATCGCTACCGCCACCCATGCCCCTCTTGAACCATTACAAACCAAAACAAAAAACAATAGTCCAAATGTAATAAAACCGACTGCTTTAAGCAGCTTATTTTTTGCACAGACAAAAAAAGCAAAGCTAAAAGGCGTAAAATAGACTAAATAAACAGGTAGCATATAAAAACTTATTTTTTTTCCAAAAACTGTCCAAAGCCTACCGGGATGAAACCGAAAATAATCCCAAACTCCGCCTATGCCTATAATAGCTCCCAGTAATAAAAAAGAGCCGGCAATAATACCTATATTCGACAAGGATATCTTTCTGCCAAAAAAACTACCGAGAACCGGGCCAATCGAATTCCGGGTTAAATCAACTCCTAAAAAAAATAGGACAAAATAAGGAAGATACCGCTGGAAAAGAATTTCCTGGCTGTGATAAGGCTTAAGGCTGAATATCGTTGAAAAAACAGCCGCAAGAAAGAAAACTGCTATGGCCGTGTTAGAAAATGTGCGAGAAAAGAATCCTCTATAAAATTTACTCTTATATTTCAATATATTAAGAGCCAGCCAAAAAACTACGGCAGAATAACATAGAATTTTGCCGAGATACTTATCAAAAGGAATAATAAGTAAAAACCCACATAAAATAGCCAATAAAACTTTCTCAATTATGAATACGGTTTTTTTCACTCGTTGTATTGAAGATTTGGAATAAAAGAAGGGACGATGTCCCGTATTTTTCTTATAATTTCTCGTTCATTCCTTATTTTTATTAATTTTTCTAATTCTTTAATCTGGCTTCTCAACTTTCGGGAATCAAAATCATTAGGCTGAGTAATATAAATTTTATTATGTTTAGTAACCTCATCTCGTTCAGCATCATGCAATGTTTGTTCACGTAATTTTTCACCCGGGCGCAAACCAATAAACTTTATAGATATATCTTTTTCCGGCTTAAGGCCGGAAAGAGCAATCAGATTTTTGGCAAGGTCAACTATTTTTATCTGCTCTCCCATATCTAAAATAAATATCTCCCCACCTTTTCCTATAGCACCGGCTTGTAAAACTAATCGCACAGCTTCATACACACTCATAAAATAACGCATTGCATCAGGATGAGTAACAGTAACAGGCCCTCCACCCTCTATCTGCTTCTTAAAAAGGGGAACAACGCTTCCATTTGAACCCAACACATTTCCAAAACGAACCGCCATAAATTTAGTCTTACTGTTTTTCGCCTTTGCCTGTAAAACCATCTCAACAATACGTTTAGTTGCTCCCATTACGCTTGTAGGATTAACCGCTTTATCCGTAGATATTAAAACAAAACGCTCAACATTATAATGTTCAGCGGCATAGATAAGGCTTCTACTGCCAATAGCATTATTCCTAAAAGCCACGGCTACATTTTTTTCCATCAAAGGTACATGTTTAAAGGCCGCGGCGTGAGAAATTATCTGGGGCCTTAATCTAGAAAAAGTATATTTAAGCAGGCTGATATCCTTTATATCCCCTATAATAGTCTTTAAAGAAAGGTTGGGATAATCAGCCTGCAATTCTCTTTCTAAAAAATATATATCATTTTCATTGTGGTCCCACAAAATTAATTTTTGAGGGAAAAAGCCGGCAATTTGTCTTGAAAGCTCTGAACCAATCGAGCCTCCAGCCCCGGTTATTAAAACAACTTTTCCTTCAGTATAACTTTTTATCTCTTCTTCATTGATATCCACTGTCTCACGCCCTAAAAGGTCTTCCGGCTGAACATCTCTTAATTTAATCTCTAAATCTCCGCTTAAAATCTTATACATTCCGGGTGCAATTTTAATCTTAATTCCTTTAATCTGACAATATCCCAAAATGTCTCTAATAACTTTTCCTTCGGCGGAAGGAATCGCGATAATAATTCCCTCAACTCCATATTTATCTACTACTTCAGGGATCTTCTCTCTGTCGCCTAAAACCTTTACGCCCTGAATGTGTAAATTCCGCTTGCCAACACTATCATCAATAAATCCCACTATATTAAGATGCATATCAGGATTTCTCCGACATTCTTCCAAAACCAAATTCCCTGCTTCGCCGGCCCCCACAATAATAACTTTTTTATCTCGAAGCTTTAAAGAAAAACTCCTTTTCTCTCTGATCAGCCTTCCGCTAAATTTAAACCCGCCAATTAATATTAAACACATTCCCCAATCTAAAACAAATATTGAACGCGGATAACCTACCACTCGATAGATAAAAGCAATAATCAAAAAGAAACCCACGCTGGCAACACTATTAGCTTTTATAATCTGCCAAAGATCAAACATGCTCACATATCTCAGCGAAGAATGGAATAAACCAAAGCAATAAAATACAACTATCTTTATAAGAATTAATATCGGCAATGTTTTTGAGATAAAAGACGTATATGCGGAGATAGAAAAGTCAAAACGCAGAAGAAAAGACAAGTAATAAGAAAATGCTATTAGAACGCAGTAAAATCCAATTATAAAAGGAAGCCTAAATTTTCTAAAAACACGCAAAAATGTCATAATTTATTGCCCTTATCTAAAAATACACCTCTTTCAAAAGAGAAACTCAATCTCTGCAAACTATATTAAATGTAATTATAGCCTTGAAAACAAAAAGCGCAATATCTTAATTGCACCTTAATCTTTTTCTGCCCCACTCTCTTTCTATCGACTATCGACCATGGACTTAGGACTACAGACTCCCCTAACCTCAATGACTCACTCCCTCTCTCCTAATAACCTTCACAAATGTCCTAAACAGGATCTTAAGATCAAATAGAAACGACTTATTTTTCAAATAATATTCATCAAATTCTACCTTAACTGGAATGGGTAATTCATCTCGTCCATTCACTTGTGCCCATCCAGTAATTCCCGGAATAATTTTATGTATTCCTTTGCTAGTTCTCGATTCAATCAAATCATCCTGGTTGTATAATGCGGGACGAGGGCCTACAAAACTTATATCTCCCTTGAAAATGCTATATAATTGCGGCAATTCATCCAAACTAAACTTACGCAAAAAAAAGCCAATCGGAGTAAGGTAAACTTTAGGATTTTTCATAAGATGAGTAGCAACAGTAGGAGTATCAATACGCATCGTTCGAAATTTAGGCATCCTAAATATGCTATTATTAATCCCGACTCTATCCGACCAATACAACACCGGCCCTTTCGAAGTCAGTTTTACCATCAATCCGACAACAAGAATCGGCACACTTAAAAAACACAATGTAATACTGGCCATAGCTAAATCAAAAATACGCTTGATCATGATTTAAAGTGTTTGACAGTTTCCTTAATACCTTCTTCAAGAATGAAGGGCGGTTCCCAGCCAAGTAAATTCCTGATTTTGTTGCTGTCAACAAGAAGAGTCCTTGTCAATTTTTCCGCTTCTTCGCCTTTGCCTGCAATTTTACATAACACTTTTAAGATACTGGGATGCAAAGAAAACAAAATCGGCTTTTTATTCATCATAAAAGCGATCATCTTTATTAATTCCGGAGAAGAAACATCCTGTCCATCGCTTACCATAAAAGTTTTGCCTGCTGCCTTTGGATGAGCAACACAAGTAATAATAGCATCTACCAAGTTACCTAGATAAATAAAACTGCGCCGGTTATTGATACCCTTAAACGGTAAAGGCAAGCCAACAATTTTAATCAAATTCTTAAAATTAGCTTTCACATCCGGCCCATAAACCAAAGGAGGCCGTAAAATTACAGTCTGAAGTCCCGTCTCCGCGGCTATACAAGCTAATGCCTGTTCTGCCTCCATCTTACTGATACCATAAGCATCTTGAGGTGAAGGAAGGTCATTTTCGGTGTACGGCCGCAAGGCTCCTTCGCCATTTACCTTGACCGAACTAATAAAGACAAACCGTTTCACTCCGGCAAACACAGCCATACGTGCCAACCGCTCAGTCCCCAAAACATTAACTTTCCGGAAAGCATCAAGTGGATCAACCGTTGAATCATTCATGATATGGACACGTGCCGCAAGATGAACAACCGTATCTATCCCTGCAAAATCCTGATTGTGGAAATTACAATTTTCAACTAAATCTAAACATACGCTTTCAACACCGACCGGCAAGAGACTGATTTTAGATTCTTCCCGAACAAAAGCCTTAACCTTCCAATTGTTTTCCAACATTTTAGCGCATAATGAACGTCCGATAAAACCAGCGGCACCAGTTATCAAAATCTTTTTCATAAAACTAATTTACTTAATAAAATATCAGCTATTTTTTTTGAAGCCTTACCATCGCCATAAGGATTTTTTAGCGTAACCATTCGCTTATATACCTTTTTATCTGTCAGCAATTTTTTACATTCTTTAAAGATTTTTTTTTCATTTGTTCCAACAAGTTTCGCGGCACCGGCCTTCACTCCTTCAGGACGCTCTGTAATATCTCGCATTACAAGAATCGGCTTCCCGAAAGTTATAGCCTCTTCTTGTATCCCTCCCGAATCTGTTAAGATTAGATATGACTTCTTCATTAAATATACAAACGGAAGATACCCCAAAGGTTCTATTAAATGAATATTTGACAATTTATTTTTATTTAATATATTTTTCACTGGGCCTTGGACATTAGGATTTAAATGAACCGGATATACAAAATCACATTTAGGAAAAGATAATGCAAGCCTCCTAATTGCATTACAAATACTCCTAAAACCCCTGCCGAAACTTTCTCGCCTATGGCCTGTAATTAAAACAATTTTTTTACTTTTTCCTTTTAGAAAATAAAAACTTTTCTCAAGCTTAATTTTCATACTAGACGATTTAATTACTTTCAAAACGTCACCTAAGGCATCTACCACGGTATTTCCTGTAACAAATATTTTGCTTTCTAAAATCCCTTCTTTAAGCAAGTTGTCTCTTGCCCATTTTGTCGGTGCAAAATTAAAATCAGCAATTTCCGTTACTAAACGCCTATTTATCTCTTCCGGAAATGGTGAATACTTATTATTTGTTCTTAATCCCGCTTCCACGTGCCCGATTGGAATTTTAAAATAAAATGCAGCCAAAGAAGTGACAAAAGCCGTAGTTGTATCTCCCTGAACTAAAATGACATCCGGTTTACTTTTAAGTATAACGGATTTTAATTGAGTTAAAGATCTCGCCGTAAGGCTAAAAAGATCTTGATTTTTCTTCATTATATTTAAATCATAATCAGGCTTGATATTGAAAATATTCAAAACTTGATCTAACATGTGTCTGTGCTGAGCTGTTATACAAATCTGCGTCTTAAAATTAGAACGAGATTTTAATTGTTTAATAACCGGGGCCATCTTTATAGCCTCGGGCCGCGTTCCAAATACTACTAATATTTTTTTTCGCATACTCATCTTAACTATTTTAAATTATCTCAAAAGTTTCATAGCAAATTTTCTCGCTATATTCCGTGATTTGCTTATAACACCCTTATCCGCTGACGGCTTCAAAAAGAATAATAGGGGCCGTTTAAAAAATAAAATGATTTTAAGTAATATTTTTTCAAAGAGAAAAGGAAATTTCATTTTTGAGAGAATTAATCGGGCATAAAAAAATATCTGCAATAAATTAAAATACTTTTTTATTTCTTTATGCGTTATGAAAGTTTCTTTTAAGCAAGGAGATTCTAAATATCCTGAGAATGATTCAATACCATCTAGTATCATTCCATATTCAACACATTTTTCGTAAAGTTTTGTTCCCGGATAAGGATAAAAATAAAAACATTTACCAAAATCTGGTTTTAATTCTAGATTCAAATCAAACGTTTCTTTTGCCATCTTAGATGTTTCAAAGGGTAATCCAAACATATTAAAAGAAAAACTCTTAATCTTTTCTTTTCTGGTTATCCGAAAAGCTTTTTTTATCTGCTCGTTAGAATATCTTCTATTTAAAATATTCTTTCTTAACCATTCATTTGCTGTTTCTATGCCGAAATCAATAGATATGCATCCCGCATTTTTAAGGCATTTTACAACATCTTCATTAATTGTTTCAACTCTCGCATTGCATAAGAATGGTAGTCCTACATTTTCTTTATAACTTTTACAGAAATCTGATAACCATTCTTTGTTTAGAGTAAAGGTATCGTCAGCTAAAGCTATTTTTCTAGTATCAGGATATAGCCCAAGGTTATTTTTAATTATGCTTATCGCCCTTTTTATTGATGGAAAACGAACATATTTGCTTTTATTCGGATATATTTCCCGAAAGGCATGATTGCAGCAATAATTACAGTTATAAGGACATCCTCTAGATAATATCATAGGAAAACAATTACCGTTCTTGCTTATAATTCCATAATAATCAAACAAAGTATAATCAGGCAAAAAGAAAGAATCTATATCTTGCAAGGGAACAATGGTATTTTTTACTATTTCCTTATTTATTTTAAAGTAAAAACTGGGGATGTCCAAAAAATCCATTTTATTATCAAGCCTTTCACACAGCTCTTTCAAAGCATTCTCCCCTTCCCCTATGCATACAGCATCAAGCTCAGGAAATTCTTCAAAGGTCTTATCTTTTAATAATGAACAATGCACTCCTCCTGCAATTAATAACTCCGCTTTTATATTAGCTTTATTCAGAAAACTCCTTACATATTTTCTCTGATTAGTTGTAAAAGATAAAGCTATTATATCAAACTTTTTATTACCCAAATGTTCAATCGCCCTGTTTAACTCTGGCTTATTAATTATATGGCTCAAAGATACACTATGGTTATTGCTTTTAAGCATACCAAAAATATATGCCAAGCCATGATGAAGGCTTGGAAAATATCCGGTATTTACATCAAAATAGACAAAATGTATCTTTGCCATTATTTATTCTTTTCTCTTACCGCTGAAGACATGCCAGGGGTAAAGGCGGCATCTTCCTCTATTGAATCCCAATTTTTCCCAAACCATACAATTGCTTCCTTAAGCCCTTTTTCAAAAGAGGTTTTTGGCTCATATCCGATAAGATTCTTTGCCTTTTTAACCGAGGCCAAAAGCCTACTTTTTGTATCCCATTTTCTCTTTGCTATAAATTTCATTCCGGCCGAATTTCCGGTTGCTTTATTAACCATATTCGCAAGATCAACAATTTTTGTTTCCCGGCCTGAAGCTAAATTAAATTCTTGGCCGATTGCTTCCTCAAAATGCCCTGCTCTTAGCAAGCCATCAACCAAATCTTCCACATAAGTAAAATCTCTTGTTGCCTCTCCTGAACCGGTAATAGGCAAAGTCATACCTTTCATCGCCCAATATATGAAATTTGGAATAACATTCCTATATTGCCCGGGAATTTCGCCCGGACCATAAGAATTAAAAAAACGGGGCTTCACAACAGGCAAATCATAATGGTGATAAAAGAAATTACAATACATCTCTCCAAGACTTTTAGTTATCTGGTACGGAGTGCTTAAATGCAAAGAGGTAAACTTTTCTGTTAATGGAAGCGGCGCATCTGCTCCATATATAGCACACCCCGAAGAAGCATAAACAAATCTTTTAATATTCGCAAGAGCAGAATACTCAAGCAGCTTAACTGTCCCTAATCCATTTACATGCAAATCTTTCTCAGGATAATCTACAGAGTTTTGATTAGCAAAAAAAGCTGCTAAATGAAAAATGTAATCGGGTTTTTCAAAAAAAACTCTTTTTAAAACTATATCATCCGTTATATCTCCTTTAACAACCATTATATTTGACATAACCGGTATATTCCATTGATATGAAGAACTGAAATCATCAAGCACAATTACACATTTAGCGCCGGCATTTGCTATTACTCTTGTCAGATTACTACCAATAGCACCAGCACCGCCGGTAATTAAAACAATTTTATTTTTATAGTTATTCTTATATTGTTCCATTTTTCCTCCTGTTTATTGTTTTAAAAATTTCCTCATATTGATCAACAGCACCTTTTTGTGAGAAATTTTCTTTCACAAACAATGCGGCTTTTCTTCCCATTTCTTCTCTAAGTATATCTTCTTTCTCAAGAATGAATATTGCATTAATAACCCCTTCTATGTCTTCCGCCATAAAAGAAAAACCGCATCCTGCTTTCTTTATTATTTCATGGCCATCACTTTCTCTGTTTAAAACAGCTAAAACCGGTAACTTACTAGCCATATAACCCATAAGTTTTCCGGGAACCACCGGAGTTTTATTTTGGCCGCTTAAACACACTAACCCAACATCAACGCTTTTCAACAATAAGGCATACTCTTTTTTATTAATAAAAGAGTAAAAAGAAATGTTTGAAAGTTTTAGTGCTTTCGCTCTATTCATAAGTTTATTCTTTTCTGTCCCATCACCAACGAAAAGAAAATGAGCCATACTCCTTTTTTCAATCTTTTTCGCAATATCCATAATTACATCTAAGCCCTGGGCAGGGCCTAATATCCCAGCAAATAAAATAACAAATCTTGAATCAACATTATATTTTCTTCGAAACTCCCAGCTCTTAGCTGCTTTATCAAAGAAATCACAGTCGATCCAATTATGCACAACTTCAATTTTTTCAGGAAGCAATTGTTTGTTTTTTATTAAAAACCGCTTATTACCGTTAGAATGTACTGTAATCATATCAATCTTCTTATAAATCCATCTCTCAATCCGTTCAAAAAACCTAATCATTATTGAATTATTAAGTATACCCAAATCGATAGCATTTTGAGGAAAGATATCTTGGACGTTCAATATGCTCTTGGCAGAAAAATGTTTTTGCAGCCATACGCAGGCAAGGCCTAAAGTAAGCGGTGGTGAATATGCTATTACTATGTCTATTTTTTTCGAAATATTCTTTTTTGCTGAATGACAAAAAATAAAAGGCAGCCTTAATAGCGACAAGCCTCTAACTAAATAATTAATTTTAGTAAGAAACACGGTTTTTACTCTAATAACATCCACTCCATCTTCACAAGAAATAACTTTGTAGATTTTATTAGCTTGATTCTTCGGAGGAAAAGCTGTTATTACAGAAATTTCGTGGCCTCTCCTTTTTAACTCTTCCACGAATTCATGCATCAGATGCGATACTGAACGAATTTCAGGAGGGTATGCAATAGTTAAAATCAGTAAACGCATAATTATTGCTTCATATCCTTAAGAAAAAATATAGATCGCAACTTATCCACGATAGATTCAATAATCAATTTAAGTATATACAAGAATGCTCCAGGTTTCTCCCAGTTTTGAATAAAGTAATTCTTTACTCTTGTCGGATTAACTATTTTATTACGAACATTATTTATGAATTCATAAAAACACTTGTCGTCAACTTTGGTAAAATTTAAGTCTTCTACTTCTTCAATGCTTTCTCTATTAATTAAATTTCTATCTAAAAGGTCATCAAATAGCTTGCTCCCCGGCAAAGGGACAAACTCTCCAAACCCAATCCAATGAGGTTTAATTTCTTTCATGAAATTTCGTGTTTTATCTAAGTCTTCCATATCTTCTCCCGGAAGCCCGACTATCATATTTGCGTGAACCTGAATACCAGCCTCATGAAGTATTTCAGCTGCTTTATAATTTTGTGCAACAGTCGTTCCCTTATTTATTACATCTAAAGTTTTTTGCGAACCTGACTCAAATCCGACATCTACCCTTATACACCCCGCCTCTTTCATTAATTTTAATAAGTCTTTATCCATTGAATTTGCTCTTAGCTGAGCATTCCAGCGGATCTTTTTATGCATATTATTTTTTATTAATTTTCTACATATACTTACTGCTCTATCTTTACTGACATCAAATACATCATCAGCAAAATACAATCCCTCAATCTCATAATCAGCAATTAGTTTTTCTATTTCTTCAATAACTAAATCTATAGACTGAAACCTAACACCTCTACCCAAGGCTATATTCCCCGCACAAAAAGTACAATTATAAGGGCATCCTCTGGATGTAAATATTGTAGTTGCCTTTGAGTATATTCCATGCATAACATGCGGGTTTGCCTTACTATAATATTGCATATCTACAAGATGCCTTGAGGGAAAACAAAAGTCATCAATGTTATTATGCGGTGCCCTTTTTTGATTATTAGCAATATTGTTTCCGTCTCTATATGTGATTCCTGCAATACTCTCTATCTTAGCGCCTTTTGCTATCTCAAGCATTACCAACTCACCTTCGCCTCTACAGATAATATCGATTTCACTACAAATTTGTAAAGAATCTTCAGGTAAAGCTGAAACATGAGCTCCTCCTGCAATTATTGTTATTTTGCTATCTATTTTACGGATAATTTTAACAATATTGCGTCTAACATCAAAAAAAGTTGGCGTTACTACTGAAATACCAACTATGTCCGGCTTAAATTTTCTTATTTCAGCTTCTGTTATATTATCAACAACTAATTGATTAGAACGATTTTTCGTCATCAAAGAATTTCTATCTATGATTTTTACTTTTATTCCATTTTTTTCTAACATATTGGCAATATAACATAAGCCAAGCGGCGGATAAAATGACATTCCGACATTATTCTTCAACGACCTGCTTAACAAGCGTTGAAACGAAAAAAGAATTGGGTTTATTAAACAAACTTTCATATCAGCTCATAATATTTTATCAAGTGAGAAAAGACAATCATATAGACCGGATGATAGGCTAATCTCCGGTTGCCATTGAAAATCCCGCTTAACTTTTTCGATATTCGCATAACATTCGCCTACATCATTTTTGCGTGCTTTTCCCTCAACATGGATTCGAACCGAATTGCCTGCCAATTCATTGGCCATCTGAGCAACTTCGATGTTTTTATAGGGTATACCGCCGCCAACATTGTAAATTTCAAGCCCTGAATAACCGGAATGAACTATAATGTCAACTAACCTTATAAAATCAGAAATATGAAGATAGTCTCGGCTGGGATCAGGGTCTTTGACTACAATTGTCTTATTATCCCGTATAGACGCTACAATAGAAGGAATAAGTTGATTGTCATTCTGTTTTGGGCCATAAAAAGTAAATCCTCTAAGAATCATAACCGAAAAATCCATACATTGGTGAAGCTGACAACATATCTGTTCCCCAAGAAGCTTACTCCCCATATAGGGGTTAAGCACAAATGCCGGATGCTTTTCTTCTACAGGCAAATAATGAGGCTTTCCGTAAACATAAGAACTCATATATAAAAATTTAGACTTTTTTGATATAGCAATATCGAGAGCAGCCATGGTCGAATGCATATTACGCCGATAAATATCCATCGGCGCTTGAAAAGATTCCTCAATAGATTTTGTCGCCCCGAAATGTAATACCCAATCAAGTATTTCCGGAATAATTATTGCCTCTTTTTCAGTATCCGGACAGACCAAACTATCCAACACAATTACATTGTCCCCATTGTTTTCAAAATGTTTGAAAATAGCCGATCCAACAAATCCGCTCGCACCAGTAAGGCCAATATTAAGTTTTTTTCTGTTTTTCATAAGCTACCGAAAATGAGTATAAAATTTCAAAAAGCCTTCTTCTGCTGCGTTTAACTCCTCAATCGTATTGAAAGTAATATCATGGCCTTCATGAGAATAAACATAGAGTTTATTAAGCTCCTTTAATATTTTAAAAAAGGCGATCAAGCCTTTTCCATCAGATAAATTTATTATCTCTTCGGAAATATATTCCATTGCCTTTTTTTCCATGATAAACGTACCTATATAATAATGAAGTACGGGTTTCTCGGCAAGAGTTTGTACCTGTTTGTCTTGGTTAGACGTCACCAAACCAAATGGACTTTGTATCGGAGCAGTCACGATACTTAATAAGGCTTTTTTTTCGAGATGAAAATCTATTAAGTGTTGCAACTGGATGTTTGAAATGCTATCACCATATGTTACAATAGCTCGATCTTCAAACAAAGCGCCTGCATCATAGATTCGGCGAAGCATTCCGGCATCTTCACCGGAATCAGAAAAATCAACGTTAAAATTCAAATCCAGCCCCCGGCAAGCATCAATAATCATATCCCCTTTATAACCGATTGCGATAATGAAATTACGGAAATCTTGGTTAATACTATGGCTTAACTTGCGATATAAAATAGGTTTTCCACGCAGTTTTACCAAGGACTTTGGTATACTTTGTCCGAGCTCACCTAAGCGCGTCCCTCTGCCCCCGCATAAAATAATTGTTTTATATTGGCTTTTGGATTTC
Source organism: Candidatus Omnitrophota bacterium (assembly GCA_030601015.1). Lineage (GTDB taxonomy): Bacteria > Omnitrophota > Gorgyraeia > Duberdicusellales > 4484-171 > JAGLSE01. The sequence continues at coordinate 13,115 of JAUVUO010000005.1, forward strand.
ATCGCGCTTTAATTTTTTAAGCCGGCTGTTTGTTTAAAGATATTAATAAAAATTTCGGCATTGTTTACCTGTTGAGTCTCCACATTATGTTGAATACTCCTACTATTACCTAATGTTTCACGTGTAAGCCTGCACAAATCGCTAATATTTCTGTTGCGGAACAATATCGTTCCTTCAGGACGATCACATACATCACTTGCTACAGAAGGCACCCGATAATAAAGCGCCTCTCTTAAGGTTAACGCGTCACCGTCTGTGTTCGTGGCACGAATGAAAAGATCAGCATATTTTAAAAATGGAACAAATGAAAAGTGATTGCCAATCACAAAACAAAAAAAGGAATCAAGGCCCTTTTCTCGAATATTAGCTTTAAGTTTTCTAAAATAGCTCTCGTTGGTGATCTCAGGAATAACCACGACAAATCCTGCCTGAGGTAAATCCATACTCAATTCTTGCGCCAATTGTATAAAAAGGTCTAAGCCATAAAGATCTTCATTCGAATAAAATAATGGCCCATAAGCATAAGTAAGAATTAGCGGCTTATGTTTTGTGCAGAAATCAATCATACTTCGTGAAACAGGCCTTTCAATAAAATCGCTATCCCGGGAGGGAATAAATGCCGGAATAATGGAAATTTTATTTTTTGAGATCCCATGACTAATCAATATCTTTTGAAGATCCTTATTAACTGTAATAATATGACTCGAAATACGAGCTGATGCCAAAATATAAAATAGCTTTAAGGAGTTTTTGTCGATCATCTCTTCCGGCGACCCGACAAATGTTATCGTAAGCCGGATGCCGATAAGCTTTAAAAAAAAACAAAAGATTAACCGGCTGAAAGACACACTGGATATTAGGCAATGCGAAACATTGATCCCTTTTAGTTTCAGAAAACTTGTTAACAGCTTCAGAGGCTGCCGATGCAATGAAACAACACGCTTATTAGTTTTGTGCTGTCCTGAGTAATCCCAAACAACATACTTAATCCCCTCTTCTTCTATATATGGAATAAGCCTTTCTATGTGAGTTGTAACACCGCCTCGCGGAGGAGGCAAAGCCCCGATAATTATTAAGTTCATTTTACGCACGTTGGCTCTTACTGCCAATTCCTTTGCTCAAACAAACAAGCGGTGAATCTGCATTGTAATACACCGTTAGATAATTGCGAAACCATTCTATTGTAATATCAAGCCCTTCTTCAAAACTAACTTTCGGTTTCCAGCCTAAGAGTTTTTGGGCTTTGCTTGCATCTGAACTCATTTTCCATATCTCATTCGGCCGGGTTGGAAGTCCTCCTATTCTAAGCTCTGATTTTGACTTGGTTTTTTTATGGATGAGGTTAGCAATATTCCGGATAGCGATATCTCTTCCGGTTCCTAAATTAATAATTTCACCTATCACCTTATCTGAAAGAGCAACGGATATCATACCTTCAGCAAGATCCGTAACAAAATTAAATTCGCGCGTCTGCTTGCCTTCTGTTGTCAAAACTACTTCTCCTCTTAAGCATTTGACAATCAGCTCCGGTATTACCGCTCTTGTACTTTGGTACGGGCCAAACGCATTAAAAGGCCTGATAACAACAATAGGATTGTTTGACTGCCTCTGTTTCATAAGGCTGTATAATTCACCGGCATACTTACCTACAGAATATGGAGAATTTGGATGCGGGTACATCTCTTCGATGAATGGAACACAATCCTGTTGGCCGTATACTTCAGATGTAGATATATATATAAATCTTCCATAATCCTGCACCGTCTCAAGCAAATTAGCTGTTCCATTATTATTCGTTTCTAACGCCTCACCCATATGAAGAAAACTATTCCCGACATGGTTATATGCAGCCAGATGAAATATAAAATCAAATTTCATGCTTCTGAGCGGCTTTAAAGATTCTATATTGCGAATGTCTGCTTCAATTATTTCAATCTTATCCCACACGGGGCTCAATCGCACATTATGCTCAATGCTATTATATCTGGCAATTATAGCTACTTGGGCTCCCTCCTGAATTAGAAGTTGAGTAAGCTGATGCCCAATAAAACCAGACGCACCTGTTATTAACACGTTTTTCTTATCCATTTTACCCATTAATTAACCCTCCATAAATAAGTTCTTACGGTTACAAGTATGTATTTCATAAATCCCTATAAGTGCCCAAAAAATACAAGAAGTATAGGTTGCAGTAAAGTTATTCTGGAATAATGAAGAGACTATAAATAGCATAAAAATACTATACATCGCGCCTACGATTGAAACACCTTGACATCTCTCCTCAAAGAAATAAAAATCACTTTTAAGCTTTTTATATATTCGTCCAATCAATAACATAAATATAGAAAAAGAAACTATACCTGAAATGCCAAGTATCGAAAGATACTGATTATGGGCTGCGTATGGCCATCCAAAGGCAATCCCTGTTAAAGGATTTTTATTAATTGTTTTGAATGTATTTAATTGCACTTTAATCCTTCCTGATGTACTCTTATCTATAACTTGTGTGTTATTCTTCAAATAATTGCCTATGTAACCTGTAGTGCTCATCAAACGAGTAAAGCTCGCATTTTGAGATAAAACACCGGGATAAAATATACCTACTGACAATGCGATAATTACCAGCCATATAAAGAAATTAAGGAATGTTTTTTCCTTAACTCTTTTAAACAGATAAAACGCAAAGAGAAAAATCAAAGCAATTAGGCTATTCCTTGAATGAAAACTAAGCCCATAAGCGTAAAGAATGACTGTGAATATTATAAGTACGTTTCTTTGAAAGGAATATCTTACCTTATTAATAGTTTCATGAAAAAAAATAACAAGAGTTAAAAATAAAATAGGATAATAATCATACGCCCCATATAAATGTATCTTCTGGTTGTCAATCATAAAAAAGTATGATGAAGCAAGTATGATCTTTCCAGAGAGCTGCCAGTTGAAATATAAAGAAACACAAAATTGTAATAGAAGCGAAGAAATAAGTATGACCTTGACAACATTAAACTTTATATGTTTTGAAAAATTAAGCAGATAAAAATAAGCAAAAAAAGGCATCATTGCCTGACCTAAAAGAAATATCCTGATTATTTTTATCTCCTTTAGCTGGCCATATAGCATTACGAGAAAACAAACACAAGAATATAGAATTATCAACTTTCCGAAATAACCTCCCTTTAATTTCGGTTTATTAAGCAACTTTAGGCCGAGTAATAGAACAAAGGCTGGAAAAAGCAAAATGCCTATATTTATAGTAAATCCTTGACGTATTCCCATAAGATAATTAGCAAATCTAATACCCTTAGAGCCAATATGAACAAAAATAGGAGCTGAAATTAAAAACAAATACACATAAAAAATACCTCCAAGGAAATTAGTTATTAAATTATCCTTGCTAATTTTTACCTTAACCGCTAATTCCTGCGTAGTTCTGATCGGCACTTTATAGCCCTCCACACCATTTTCTTATACTGAAAAGCAAACGATCGCCTTTGTACAAAATCAGAAGTATTATTTTTCTTAAATAGCCGGGAAAAAATGATATCAATAAGCCTGCGCAGCTTTTTACCTTTCCGGCTATGCTAGAGGTACTTTTTAATGCTTTCATGTAGTATTTCCTGCTCTGCTGTTGGTCAAATTCCAGTAAATTGCGTGCTATGGCCAAGTGAATTAAAGCTTTCGGTTCCATAATATCCTCATACTTTGCATAACCCAGATTTACTTGCCTATCGAGAATTATCAAGCAATTTTTTGATACCACAAAAGACTGATATCCTCTTTTGCGAGAAACAAAATAAGTCAAAAGCGGATTTTCAAGAACTCTAAATGAGCCGTACCTCGCCATTCTTAGCCAAAGCTCCCAATCTTCGATGAAAGAAAAGTTTTTATCCTCGTCAAATAGCCCAGCCCTGTCAAGCGCCTCTCTTCTAATAATAAGTGAAGATGTTATTATTCGATTAAGGTTCAAAATATCTCTATACTTATAATCAATATATCCCCGCTTTGATCTTGCCAGATTATCCTTCCTGTAATATGGGGTCTCGCTAACTAATACAGCGTCACTGGCCACCCCAATAATTTCAGATGCCCCAAAATGAAGCAGCTGCTTTTCTAATTTTTCCTTGTGCCAAATATCATCAGAATCTAGGAAAGCGATGTATTCCCCATGTGAATGTTTTATCCCATAATTTCTGGAAACAGCAATAATCCCGTTGTTTCTAAATTTTAAATAACTAATTCTATCATCTTTATATGAAACAACTATCTTTTCGGTATCATCTGCGGAATAATTATCAATAATAATCAAATCAAGATTCTTATAAGTTTGATTTAATGCAGACTCTATCGCTTTGCCTATGAACCTTTCATGATTATATGTCGGCATTATAACGGAAATCAATGGTTCCTGCGATTTCCTAATCTGTCTCATCCTAAAAACTCCTCACATACATCCATAGTTTTTGATATTTCAGTTTTTATACCGCCTTTTAAACTAAACCCGGTTGCTATTAATTTATCTATGCTGTAAGAAAAATGTCTTGATTCTTCAGCGGCAACAGCAGTTAAGGATGTTTTTATTTCTAAATGTTCTCTATTGTATTTTTCACAATACACCTCAGAAACTTTTCGCGCCATATCCAAAATGGACATTGTGCAATTCCCTCCAAGATTATAAAGACCATCTCCCCACCTATCCAAGATGGTACAAAGAAAATAATACACTGTTCGAGCAATATCCTGCAAAGATATAAAATCTCTGTATTGTTTTCCCGAAGACTTTAAAATAATCTTATTGGCAACAACAGCCTGACGGCACAAATCGTTTACCACCAAAGTCCATCGGTTGATATTTTTATCCATAGGATAACCATATCCATTAGAAACCCGAAAAATAAGTGTATTCATGCCCTTTTTACGGAATAACGCTACAGCTTTCTCAGCTGCAAGATGAGTGCTGGCATAACGGCCGGAGGGTTGTGTGGGAATTAGCTCTGTAATAATCGATTCGGTGGGTTTGCCATATACATGAAAAGTGGAAAAATAAATAAATCTTTTCACTTTATTTGCATGGGCTATTTGTAAAAGTTTTTCTGTTCCTCGGTAATTTACCTCCTCTGCCAATTCGGGGTTAAGTTTAGAGTCAATCTCATTAACTGCTGCAAGATGAATAATACAGTCGGGCTTGCTATCACTTATACACTTTTGTATCGATTGTTCATCTAAAAGTTCCAGGGGAATAACGGTAAAATCTTTTGCCCACGATGGAAGATACTCACAATCTTTACGCGTAGTAATACTAATATCAAGGCTGGAATCCTTGCTCTTGCAATAAGCTGCGATTCTTCCTCCTATGTATCCTAAACCTCCTGTTATTAATACATTCATCTCTCTTTTGGTCCCCAATCATATGGTATACGTTTATCACAATAACCCAGTCTTCCAATCTCATCAGGTTCATGAGGAATAGATGCTAAATTAGCGACTATAGCTTCGGTATCGCTTACGCCTTTAAATCCGTTCCATATCATCGGTGGTATTTTAACAACGCAATAATTATCACCACCCAAAAATATCTCCTGAACTTCACCCTTGGTAAGTGAGTCCTCCCTTTCATCGTATAGCACAAGCTTTATCATCCCCTGGACAACAACATAATTTAAAGTCATCTTTTTATGTATATGCCACCCCTTTACGATTCCAGGATACACCGTTGAAAAATAAATTTCCCCAAATTGTTCAAATTCTGGATCGTCCGCGCGCATCATATGCATTATAGTTCCGCGTTCATCCGGGAT
>JAUVUO010000023.1 GCA_030601015.1 Candidatus Omnitrophota bacterium
TCTATGCTCCGCAACACTTTTTGTATTTTTTGCCGCTGCCGCAAGGACAGGGTTCATTTCTTCCTATCTTTTTACCATCTGTTTTCACAGTCGTTACTTTGTCCTTTTTAATTTCTCCTTTTTTCAAGGATGAATATTCCGAATGTATAAAATTTTTAGGTGCATCATTAAAAACACCAACTTCTTTTTCTTGAGTTTTTAACTTTGCCCTGAAAATCATCTCACAGATACCTTCCTTTATCGAATCTATCATTTCCTGAAAAGCAAAATATGACTCTTTTTGATAAGCAACTAAAGGATCTATCTGAGCATGAGCTCTTAAATGTATACCTTCACGTAAATGGTCCATAGTTAATAAATGTTCCTTCCAACGAGAATCGACTATCCATAAAGCAACCATTTTTTCCATATGACGCATATTTTCCGTGCCTACATCCGCTTCTTTTTCTTGGTAACTTTCACTAATTTTTTCTTTCAAGAAATTCACACAATCCTGCATACTAAAATCCTGCAATTCTTCTATCGGAACATCTAAATCAAATTTTGATTTAAACCAATGTACCAGCCCCAATAAATCTTTCTCCTCCTGAAAATAAATAGGAATGTTTTTATCGAGAACATCATTGAGCATAGTAAAAATATGCTCATTTATATTATCGTTTTCTAAAATTTCTCTTCTCTGCGTATAAATCACATCCCTTTGTTTATTCATAATATCATCATATTGAAGAAGTTGTTTCCGTATCTCAAAATTGTGATTTTCAACTCGTTTTTGAGCCACTGCTATAGAGTGGCTTATAATCATATGCTCAATGGGCTCATCTTCAGGAAACTTTAAAGTCTCCATCACACTAGTAATCTTATCTGAACCAAAAAGCCGCATCAGATCATCTTGCAATGATATATAAAATCGAGATGACCCGGGGTCCCCTTGTCTTCCGGATCGCCCCCTTAGCTGATTATCTATTCTTCTAGACTCATGTCTTTGAGTACCGATAATATGAACACCGCTTAAATTTATAACTTTATCGTGGAATTCTTCAAACTTGCCCCTATGTTTTTGATATAAACTCTCATACTCCTGTTTATAAACCGGATCTCCTGATAAAATATTATTTGCACTTAATATACCTTTAATATAATAGTCAAGATTTCCTCCTAAAACTATATCAGTACCTCTACCTGCCATGTTTGTCGCAATGGTAACTTGTCCTAACCTGCCGGCTTGCGCTATTATAGAAGCCTCTTTCTCATGATATTTAGCGTTTAATATATTATGAGGGACTCCTTTTTTACTAAGCAAAAAAGAAAGCGTTTCTGAATCTTCTATAGATGTAGTACCCACCAAGACAGGCCTCTTTAACTCATAAAGCTCTTCAATTTCTTTAATTACAGCATTAAACTTGGCTTTTTTATTCTTATAAATCCTGTCAGCATGGTTCAATCTTATTAAAGGTTTATTTGTTGATAGGACAACAACATCTAATTTATATATATGATGAAACTCATTAGATTCCGTATAAGCTGTTCCAGTCATACCTGCTAATTTAGCATACATCCTAAAATAATTCTGCAAAGTTATTGTTGCCAAAGTTTGACTTTCTTCCTGTATTCTTAGTCCTTCTTTAGCTTCTACCGCCTGATGAAGGCCGTCGGACCAACGTCTTCCCGGCATTAGCCTCCCGGTAAAATCATCAACAATAATAACCTTCCCATCTTTTACGATATATTGCTGATCACAACGATAAAGATCATAAGCTGTTAAACTCTTAGTAAGATAATGAATCCAGGGATTAGAAAAGTTATCAGGACAATCATCTGAAATACTATTAATTCCTAAAAGCTGTTCACATTTTTTTTCTCCCTTAGATGTAAAATAAGAATTATGAGTTTTTTCCTCAACAATAGCCTCATATTTTTCGTCTAATTCTTGAGGTTCCATTGTAGTCTCATTACCGTTTCTATCCTTAATAGTAACAGTACCGTCTTTGTTGTCGAAGCTCTGAATAATAATTTTTCTTTTTATCTGTCTAACTACTTTATCCGCAATATAATACTTTTCTATATAACTTTCAGCCGGCCCGGATATAATTAACGGAGTCCTTGCTTCATCTATCAAGATAGAATCAACTTCATCCACAACGGCGAAATAATGGTCTCGCTGAACCATTTCTTCCCGGGTGTTAACCATATTATCTCTTAAATAATCAAAACCAAACTCATTGTTAGTCCCATAAGTAATATCGCAATTATATGCTAATACTCTTTTTTCTTTATAAACATCCTGCCGGATTACATCGCAAGTCAAACCTAGAAAATCATAAATTGGAAACATCCATTCCATATCACGTTTAGCTAAATAATCATTAACAGTAATAACGTGAACTCCTCTACCTGTTAACGCGTTTAAAGAAACAGCCAACGTCGCGACCAATGTTTTACCTTCTCCTGTGACCATTTCAGCAATTTTATTTCTATGTAATAGGATGCCTGCCAAAATCTGAACATCAAAATGACGCATTTTAAGAGTTCTTTTTGCGGCTTCTCTTACCATAGCAAAATAAAAAGGCAATATTTCTTCAAGGATTTTATCTGTAATTTCTTTATGCTTTTCCGAAGAAATATTTTCAAGCTGCTTATTTATTTGAACTTTAAATGCTTGAGTTTTCTCTTTAAAGAAAGAATCCGGCTGTCCTTCAATGTCTTTTTCTAAAGATTTAATTTTACTTACAAGTGGTGATAAATTTGTTATTTCTTTTATAGAAGGGGTAGGCATCTCATTATTCATAATAATATCTACATTCGGGATAATCTTACTAATCTTTTTTTGACATTTTTTAAGAATAAATTTTTTTAACATAACAATCCTTCCTTTTAATTATTTTTAATTAGCAAAACAATATTGATCTTAATTAACACTGTCCTTAAAGTTTTCACAAAAAAATTCTATAAAAACAAAAAACTTAAACTGAAACAATTTGTTTTAAATACGCATATATAAAATCATCTATTTTCCCATCCAATACCGACCAAGCATTATGATTTTCCATATTTGTCCTGTGGTCTTTCACTAAGAGATAAGGATGTAAAATATATGAACGAATTTGAGAACCCCACTCAACCCGCTGCTTCTGCCCTGATATATCGCCCAACTCCTTACGTTCTTCCTCTTCTTTAAGTTTATACAACTTTGCTTTTAAAATATTAAAAGCTGTCAATTTGTTCTGATGCTGAGACCTCTCATTCTGACAGCAGACCACAATACCTGTTGATAAATGAGTAATACGTACAGCGGAATCAGTAACATTTACATGCTGCCCCCCGGCACCTGAAGAACGATAAGTATCAATCCTTACATCATCAGGCTTTATTTCAATTTCAATATCCCCCTTTACTTCAGGAATAACATCAACTGAAGCAAAAGAAGTATGACGGCGTTTATTGGAATCAAACGGAGATATTCTTACTAACCTATGAACTCCAATTTCAGTCTTAAGCAGCCCAAACGCGCGTCTGCCTTCTACAAAAAAGGCAATATTCTTTATGCCGGCATCTTCTCCTCTAACTTCACTTAAAATTTTAAATTTAAACCCTTTATTTTCCGACCATTTGAAATACATTCTGAAAAGCATACTAACCCAATCACAAGCTTCCGTACCTCCGGCTCCGGAATTTATTTCCACAATAGCATTTGCTTTATCGAACTTACCGGGAAAAAGTATTCTCAATTTTAAAGCTTCCGAATCCATTCTTAACTTATTTATTTCCTTCACAATATCCGAAATCATTGATTCATCGCAAATAGAAAAAAGATCTTTTAAATCTTTCAACGCATTATTTAAACTGTCCCAATCATCTACATCACCTTTGGAATCCTTAAGTTCATTAACAACTTCTGACGCGGTTTTTGAATTATTCCAAAACCCTTTTTCAGACATTTTTAGTTGTAAAACTTGTATAGTCTCCTTCTTATCCTTAATTTTTAAAATATTTTCTAAATTATAAATTTCTTTTTCTAACTCTTCAACTTGCTTATTTATATCACTTATCATTACTAAACTAACCCTCTTAATTTTGCCGATTATTTTTTATCTGACGCTTTAACCTATATTTCTTTATTATTATTCAACCCTCGATTACGCAGCTCCATCTTTAGTTCTTCCTTTTTATCAGCATATTCCAATGCGTCATTAGGTGTTATTTGTTCCGAAATTACGAGATCCAATAAACAGCTATTAAAACTTTTCATCCCATAAAGATCACCTGTAGCTATATATTTAGGTATTTCCCAAAACTTTTTTTCTCTTATTAAACGGGATATCGTAGGGCTTGCTATCATAGCCTCATAAGCGGGGATAAGTCCCATTTTATCAGAACAAGGTATCAATCTTTGAGAAAGTACCCCTTTTAATAAATAAGATAACTGATCGATAACAGTTTTTTGCTGATGAGGAGGAAAAAAATTTAAAATTCTTTCTACTGTAGACGCCGCGTTTACAGTATGCATTGTAGAAACCACAAAAACTCCGGTTTCAGCCGCGGTCAAAGCAGCTCTACATGTTTCAGTGTCTCGAATACAACCGATATAAATAACATCAGGCGAATGCAGCGCGAATTGCCTTAAAGCATCTTGATAAGTCTCCACATCTCTCCCAAGTTCTCTTTGACTTATAACAGATAAGTTATCCTTAAACGTAAACTCTATAGGTTCTTCTATAGTCAATATATGTCTGCCGAAATTATTATTAATATATTGAATCATACTGGCAATTGTTGTAGACTTACCGCTTCCGGTTATACCTGTAAGAATCACCATACCTCTTCTTTTTTTACAAAAATCCTCTAACACCTGATTCGGAAGCTTTAACTCTTCAAAAGTAGGGATACGCAAATCTATTTTCCTTATAACTAATGAAGGCGCATTTCTCTGATAAAAAATACTCACACGAAAACGCCAAAATTCTTTATAACATAAAGCAAATTCACAAGCTTTATCTATTCTTAGTTTATCTTTATTTTTTTCAGTTAATAAATGCTCAATAATCTCATTTATATCTTCCGTAGTTAAAACTTGCTCAGAAATAGATTTAACTTCTGTAAATATACGAGCTCTAATATCGCTATTTCCCCTAATAAACACGTCTGAACTCTTTTTCTCTATCATTAAATCTAAAATACTTTCTAATTTCATATTTACTCCTTATAAAAGTATTAGTATTGTCAAAAATAATTACTTAATTCTTATCTATCCGCACTAAATACAGAGCGTTTAATTAAAAATACGAGCCTCCCCCTTAAAAACATAAACAACTAGAATATTCACCACACCTGCCTGCCGGTAGGCGGGGAGAGCACAGAGTTCACAGAGAAAAACTAAAGCATAAATCATTCTATTTTATTTTTCAATAATTTCACATTAAAATTAATAAGTAAACCGTTTTTTATCTTAGCTAATTCCATATAAGTTAGAAGCTGGGCTCCTCTATTATAACTTTTTCCGTTAATTCATTGATCTTCACTCTGTGCCCTCTGTGAGCTCTGTGGTGAATTCTTTCATTTTACCTTCATTTTACTTTTGACACTGCCGCTATTTATTTACTTTGTTCTAAAATAATACCATTTAATAGTATCACATAATCTTATTTTATTACCATATTTTTTGAGTTATTCTAACAGCTTATACCCCAAAAACCAAATATATATTTAATTTTTTTATTATAATCAATAGTTCTGCTTTTTAAACTCTTTCATTTTTTTATCGCGCAGTAATAAATGATATTTCCTCGCGAACCGATGAGCTTCATCTCTTAATCTTTGAATCAAATGCAAACAAGGGTTGTCTTTTGGAATAATCAAAGGTTTAAATGAGTCGGGAAACCAGATCTCTTCATTTTTTTTTGCTATACCTATTAAATCAATCTTTACACCTAAAAGCTCTAACTCTTCTTTGGCTCTATGAACATGCCCTTTCCCGCCATCAATAACAACTAAATTCGGTAAAGGTTTTTTCTCTTTTTTAAGGCGGCCGTATCGTCTTTTTACAATTTCAGCAATCATAGAATAATCATCTATTTTCTTAACAGTTTTTATTAAAAACCGGCGATAACTTCTTTTATCCGGGACAGCATCCTTAAATACAACAACTGAACCTGCCGAATCATACTCACCGAAAGAAGAAATGTCTATAGCTTCTATAGTCAACGGCAAACTGGAAAGTTTTAAAATATTTTTCAATGCGAGGATTTCATGAACTTTAGGCCTGCCTGTATACAATACATCTATTGCCAATAGTTTATCCCTTAACACCGCAGCCTCTTCAAAATATTTTTTATCTGCCAACTTCTTCATATTATTAGTTAAATCCTCTATAAGATTTTTCCTCTCTCCTTTTAATATTTTACATATATTTTCAATTCCGGACAGATACTCCGAACTACTAATTTTTTGAACACAAGGGGCCGGACAAAGTTTTAAATGAAAGAACAAACAAGCTTTTTGCGGTAAAACACTGCAAGTCCTATAAGGAAATATTTTTCTTATTGAATTTAAAGCATCTTTTAAAATTTTGACTCCGGGATAAGGCCCAAAATAAACATTACCCTTTACTTTTTTCGCGCGCGTAATAACAATACGCGGATATTTCTCTTTATTTATTTCAATATAAGGATAACTTTTACTATCCCTAAGGGCAATGTTATATTTAGGCTTTTTTTCCTTAATCAATGCTGCCTCTAAAATTAAAGCCTGCTCCGGAGACTCGCATTCAATACAATCTATACTAGATACTTTTTCCATAAGAGAAGCAGTCTTAAAGGATTTATTAGCCCTATAATAGCTTGACAGCCTCTTCTTTAAAGAAGAGGCTTTTCCTACATAAAGAATATCTCCTTTTTTTGACTTCATTATATAAATACCCGATGTTTTGGGTAAACCTTTAAGGGCACTTTTAGTAAACTCACGGGTTTCATTAAAATTTATTCTTTTCCTATAATTTTTCCCGCGTCCGGACTTATCCTGATTTGCCGATGTCTCTACTTTTTGTTGCAATCTTACTTTTTTACCCATATTTTTTTTGTTATATACCTAATTTGCTTTAGCCTTAAAAAATACCCCACAGCAAAAAAAACGAGAAAAAAACTTAATAGGCTAAGAAATAAATTAAAATATTTATTAAAATTAAGAACACTCAATAAAAACCGGCTTCCAATACCCAAAGATAAACTTAAAAAGAATACCTTATAAAATTGTGATTTAGTATCCTTCCAATCAATATTGCCTACCTTTTTAATAAAAAAATGATAAAGAAACAAAAAATTGCCTACAGCGGCTAAACTGCTGCCTAAAGCTACTCCTCCAATTTTTAAAGGGAACATTAAAATAGAACTTAAAATAACATTTATGACTAATGCTATACCCGCGGCTTTAGCCGGAGTTGAAGCGTCTTTCAAAGAATAGAATGAATTAACCAACAATTTAATGCCGCAGAAAAAAAACAACCCGAAAGAATAAAAAAACAAAACAGATGATGTCATAATTAAAGAATTGTTATCAAACTCTCCTCTGGCAAAAATAACCCTAATTAAATATTTCGGAATAAAAATAAAAATTATTGATATAGGAATAATAAAAAAAATAATATTTTGAAAAGAAAAAACAAAAAGATTTTTAAAATCACTTTCTTTATTTTTTTTATGGTAAGCGGATAAATCAACTATAGCGACTTTAGATACCGCAATCGCAATTAAAGCAAACGGTAACTGAGTTAGTCTATTAGCATAATATACCGAAGCCAAAGCTCCTTCTCCTACAATATGAACCAAAGAAGAAAAAATAGTATCGATAAATACACTTAAATTATAAATAACACTAGATAAAAGACGAGGCCCAAAAAGTTTAATCATCCTAATAACATTATTATCTTTTAATGCTCTTACTAAATTAAATTTAAAACTAAATCCTTCTTTTTTTAATACTATTACCGGCACCATAAATTGTAATAGCCCCGCGGCCAATACGCACACAACAAGAATATACTCTTTGGCATACTCTCTAAAAAAAATAATACCGACAATAAACGAAATATTTAAAAAAATAGGATTTATTGCTGAAATAAAAAACTTTTTAAGGGAATACAATATAGCCAAACAATTAGAAGCAAAACTTATAAAAAAAAGATAAATAAAAGTTATCCTGGTAAAAGAGACTGTCATATCAAACTTAATAGTTTCTTTTATAAACCCGGGGGCAATCATAGCTACTAGATATTTAGAAAAAATTACTCCAGCTACAGTAAATATAAACAATACGACGGCACTAAGAGACAACATATTTTTACCTATATTGAATAATTTTGATTTATCATCATGATGTTCTGATAGTATGGGAGCAGCTACCGAGTCCGAAAACCCTTCAGCAAATATGCTTCTAAAGATATTAGGGAGTCTGAAAGATATAATAAACGCCTCTAACAGCCCTGATGTTCCAAAAAACTTAGCCAACAGCAAATCCCTAATAAAGCCAAGAATCCTTGAAGCTAATGTTCCTAAACTTAAAATATAAGTATTTTTTATTACTTTTTTAAACATTATATCTTTTTATAAAAAAACTCTTGACATTATCGCACTATTCCTATAAAATTCTTCACAAAAGTAAGGAGAATTTATGCCACAAAGAAGAACAGCTAAAAAAGATTTAAGACAGAGCCAAAAAAGGCACAAACTAAACTTGTTGGTAAAAAGACAACTAAAAACTACGGTAAAACTATACAAAAAAGCTGTAGCAAATAATGATGATACCTCCGGCAAAAAAGCCTTGGGAGACGTTTACAAAGCACTTGATAAAGCAGCTACCAAAAAAGTAATACACCCAAACAAGGCCGCAAGAAAAAAAAGCCGGTTTTCAAAATTATTAAAAGCAAAAACATCCAAACCTACTGAATAATTCATCTCGAGAAATATCTTTAACCGGCCACACTCAGGATAGTATATCATAATAATAAATAGCCGGTTAATTGGATAATGCTGATGCTGATGTAAATAGTTTTATTAAAAGAGTTTCTATAATAAGACGCGCGTCATGGCCTTTTGTCTTAATAGCCCTATCTGCCTCCCACAAATACTCAAAACATTTTTCTTTATTAAAAGCGTTTAAATCGGGGTAAGAAAATTTTTTAACAAGAATACCAATAATTAGCGGGGCTATAGATTTATCCTTTGAAGTACCTTCAAAAATATTTTCTAAAACATATAAAGAAGAATCAAGATCATTCTTCCTTAAAGCAGCCATAAAATCTTCTATAGAAACTTTTTTTTCAGATGAAGAAACTCTGAAAACTTGAGAATTTTTAAAAATCAAGCTAAAAAACTTATCGGAAGCTATCTTTTTATTTCCTTGTAAAAAGCGGTATTCTTTATCTGATTCAAAAATAATATAATTATTAGTCCATAATTTATTAAAATTATTTAAAAGATAAATTCTGACAGGCGGCGGGAGTTCACTAAAATTTTTAATAATTAATATTTTTATCCCATCGAAAGACGATGTCAAAATCTTTTCTTGTAAATCCTTAAGTTTAACTTCTTTCCCGTAAAATATTAATGTATTTATTGAAGCAGCTTTTTTCTTTAAAATTCTATGTTTAAGGGTTTCTATTATTTTCTGCCTTTGACTAAAGTTTGACCCAAAAACTAAAAAAACTCTATCTCTAATACTTACCATGCTTCAACAACTGATTCTAACACCCTTCGGGCAGTATCCTTAATTAAATCCTCCTGAGCCGCTGTTTCACTGCCGGAAAGAAAATATGTGGTCTCACCTATAATTGTTTTGTTTTTTAAAATCTTACCTGAAACATCCATAAGTTTAGTATTCACATGAAGCCTTAACCTTTGTTCAGAAACCTGATCTCTATTATCTTTACTATATCGTAAAGCTTCTTTTGTATAATCAGTAATTTCACAAATCAGCTTAAGCGAGTCATTATCATTATTAACTACTTTAAGATTTCCATCTATATTAAATTTATTAACGATTTCATTCGTCAATCTATTTTCAATTAAAATAGGATACGTAGTGTACCCTGAATATCTTCTATCCTCCGATGTGATATCTATTTTATTAACTATAGGTTCAATTAATATTTTACTTGTTTGATAAATGAAACCTCTTGTAGTATATCCACAACCCATAAAAATAAATAGTAACCCTAAAAGTATATTTTTTTTCACTTTCCCCTCCAAAGCATTAAAATACAAATAAATCTTATCTATTTCACTCGGGATTCATTATAGG
This sequence comes from Candidatus Omnitrophota bacterium, assembly GCA_030601015.1. GTDB lineage: Bacteria > Omnitrophota > Gorgyraeia > Duberdicusellales > 4484-171 > JAGLSE01. The sequence continues at coordinate 10,291 of JAUVUO010000023.1, forward strand.
CTTTTAAAGATTGTTCCATTTCACTAATATCTATTTTACTATTTTTTATATTCTGTTCCTTAATTTCTTTTTCCTCTATCTTCTCCTGTTTAATTTTTGATTTCTCAGCCTTTTTTCGGTTTTGTTTTAATTTATCTTCTAAAGCAAGTTTTTTTTCTTCTTCCCCCAGTATTATTTTTATCTTTTTATTATGTATCCCTTGAATATCCTTCATTTTCTTTGTTTGATAAAGATCTTGCTCAATTACATCTAATTTATTACTTATTTTATCAAGCTTTGTTACATCCCCATTTTTTATTTCATCTTTTAATCCCGAATTTTTATCTAATTTTTCATTTATTAAATTTTCCTTCCCCTGATTACTTTCTATCCCCCTTTTATTTTTTTGCTCTTTATATACCTTTGCCCCTTTTCTCTTCTCTTTCTTTATCCTTAATTTTTCTGTTTTTCTTTTCCTATCCTTTTGTAATTTTTTTTCTCTAGCTTTTTTTTTCTTTTCTAACAGTTCTTCCTTTAACTTAATCTTCCTTTCTTTTTTATTTCTTTTTGCCAGTTCTTCCCTTGTCATTTTATTCTTTAACAACCACTCTAAATCATCTTGACCTTGTGGCAGCATCTGTTGTCAGCGGCAACCGCAATTTTGAAGGAAGAATTTCTCCTCTTACCAGAGCCAATTTCCTTGCTTCACCGGCATTAGTTATTGCTTTTGCAATTTCCGGAAAGGTTGCTATTGATTTTGACAAGGAACCAATCGCATTGGATAATAACGGCAAGCCCGTATATCTTCGTGAAATCTGGCCATCAACGGAAGAAATCAAAAACACCGTGAAAAGAGTTATTCGTCCTGTAATGTACAAAAAAGCCTATGAAAATGCCTTTGAAGAATCAAATCAACGAAAAACGCTTCACGTTCCTGAAGGAATGCTTTTTAATTGGGACCCAAAATCCACATACATCAAAGAACCCCTTTTTTTAAAAGACATAAACAAAACAATTCCTGAACTTCAGGATATAAAAGGAGCCA
>JAUVUO010000027.1 GCA_030601015.1 Candidatus Omnitrophota bacterium
AAAATAAACTAAATATTTTTTTATCAGACCTTTAAATTTGCAATAAAAAACCCCCCATCGATAAAAATGGGGGGTAAAATTACAAATTATTTATCTAAACTTATTATTCGCAAGCACCTGATATACTAAGTATCCCGGTGGTAGAATTGTACCAACTATCCCAAGTTCCGCCATTTGCCGGTGTTGCAGGTAACACACCTGCAGCCAGATAATCTGCAGCAAAGGTTGCATCTATAGCTGCAGGCCAATCAGCACTGCCATCTAAAGCTGTACGGGCATAATAATTAGAAATAGCTGTCGAAATAGCACCGGCACTTCACTGACAAGCTGCCTGTTCCGCATTCTCAGTCAAATCAAGAAATTTTGGGATAGCCACTGCAGATAAAATACCTATAATAACAATTACAATAATCAACTCAATTAAAGTAAACCCTTTTTTTCTTATCATACAACAACCCCCTTTTTTACCTTTCCATATCCAATATACAAAGATTTATCTTTGATTCTCTCCTGACTCGCTTATTTTAATATTAACATTTTTAAAATTTAGTGTCAAGATATTTCCATTTAGTTACTCCTTCAAATGGTATAGAAATGATAAATCACCCTGATTCTATTCAATTTTCCCCGTTTATACTCTTTTTAGCGGTTGTCAAAATATTATTTTTAAATTTTTCGTCTATATCTATCACTTTTATCCCTAAAAAATATGTACCATTTTGTTCTATGTTGCACCTTACTATCTCACCTTTTATTTCAGAAGATGTTTGTGCTATAAATTTTATCAGCACTTTTACTCCATGAGGGATAAAAATATTTGCCTGAACCCCTAAAGCCAGTCCACTGAATGATATGTCTAAGGCGAGAGCTGAGAAGCAGGAAGAACAACTAAGCTTTACTCTTTCATCCTGTACTGTTATTTCTATTGGAAAATTTATAGACAATCTTTGTGATTCTCTCCAAAAAGGCAGCATATTCAACTTGTTCGATAAAACAGATAAATTATTCAAATAAAAATTTTTATCATCAAGCCCAAAAAATTTATTTATAGCAGCTTCTAATAAAGATGGTGAACTAAACAAAAGACAAATATCAAAATCAACCCTCATTTCTATAATATTTATAAGTTCAGCATCTAAAGGATTTGCCAGACAAACATACAAAGAATTTTCTACTTTAAAAACAGGTAAAAATAAATGTTCTCTGTAAAACTCTTCCGGAAATAATTCAATAATTTCTTCATCAAGAACATAGTCCAAAGGCCGGACATAAGGGGTATTAAAATTCTGCGCAAAAAAAATATAAAGGTTTTCCTCACTAATTAAACCTAATTTTATAAGCGTGGAAAATAATGTTTTTTTTCTTTTCTCTTGTTCCGCTCTAATCTGTAAAAATTGATCAGGATTTAAGTTTAATTTTTTTATTATCTTTGCTTCTAATTCTTTCATTCTTATTAAGTACTTAACAATACAATTAAATCCTGACTGAATAAATATTTTTAAAAATTGATTACTGAATATTCTCTGGTAAATAAATTGTTACTAGGGATTGTCTTTAAAAAAATCATTTCTCCGATATCCCTTTATCATCATAATATTTATTCATAAATTTTTCTACCATTTGTGATATATACTTTTCCGTAATAATATATCCTCCAGTTTTTTGAAGTTCATCGATAGAAACCTGAGGGTACTTATCCTTTAAGACTTTCAAACATTCAGCATGCTGCCGGGCAATTTGCAAAAGAAGACGGTTCTCCCGCATAATTTGATAAAATTCAAAGGCTTGATTAACTAAAATATTTAGTTCTTTTACTTCTATGGGTTTTAAAATATATCTCCAAATATTAGCTTTGTTAATGGCGTCCATAGCAGTATTTACATCCGGATATCCTGTCATAAGAATCCTTATTGTATCAGGATATAACCGTTTAACTTTAGCTAAAAAATCTATACCTAACATTCCGGGCAAACGATTATCACAAAGAATAACTTCAATCTCTTTTTCTTTTTTGAATATTTCCCAAGCATTCTCCGCAGTTTCAGTTATCAATATATTTTTGCTGTCATCCTCTAAAGTTCGTTTTAACGAATTAAGAATATTAGTCTCATCATCAACAATAATAATAGTATTTTTATCCATTTTTATTCCTCTCTTTAATTATCCTATAAAATTTATACTTTATTCCAATATATATAAATTTTCTTCTTAAATTTATATAATTAATAATAAAAATACAATGACTTTAATCAACCTTTTTTATTATAATTGCATTTTATATCACCTTGTTTATCAAAATTATATCATTGCGTATACCCATTTTCAATGTCTTTTTTTGGCAATAAAATCGTAAAAACACTGCCTTTACCGACTTCACTATCTACTTCTATTCTACCCCCTACATTTTTCATTATTGTTTGAGTTATATATAAACCTAACCCTGTCCCCCCTTTTGTTGTATAAAAAGGTTCGAAAATCTTTAACTTTTTATCCTTTGGTATGCCGCAACCGGTATCAGAAATCTTTATAAAAACATTTTCTTCATCCTCATCTGTCAAGATAGTTATAATACCTTTATCTTTAATCGCCTTTGCGCCATTTAAAATAATATTTAAAAAAACTTGTCCAATTTGGCTTGAATCTATCCATACTTCACTCTTTAATCTATAATCTCTAACAACTTCTACTTTATTTTTAATCTCGTTCCATAAAATCCTTATGGTTGCGTCAAGCAATTGTTTTATATCGGTTAGAACCCGTTCACCTCCCGATTGTTTAGAAAAAGTTAATAAATCTTGTACTATTTTTTTTATCCTATTAGTCCCATTCAAACATTCTTCTACAATTACTTTTATATCTTTTAATCTCGACTTATTAATGTTTTCATCCTCAGTAAATTTACCGATAAAATTTAAATTAATTATCAAAAACATCAAAGGATTATTAATTTCATGAGCTATTCCCGCAGACAATACGCCTAAAGATGCCATTTTTTCTAAATGAATAATACGAGCATCCTCTTCCTTCTTTGACTTTAGATAACCTTTAACCTTATTTTTCCAATAAATATGTATGATTATCGCGGTTAAACCTAATATAATTATTAATAATAAAAATAAATGATTATCCATAGCTCTTTTACTTTTAAATTACATGCCCCTTTTCATCACAGAAATCATATTCCACATAGGCAATAATATTGATAAAGCCATTAAAACAACAACACCGGCTAAAGAAACAGTCATTATCGGTTCTATCAGTGTGGTAAGATTTTTTAACTGAACCCTTACTTCCCTGGTATAATAATCACATACCGCACTTAACATTTCAGGCAAAGACCCTGTTCTTTCTCCTATAGATATCATATAACCAACAAGACGGGGAAATAACGAACTTTTAAGAATATATGAAGAAATACCTTTCCCCGCGGATACATCTTTTTTAACTATATCTATCTCCTTCATTAAAACAACATTACCTATAGTTTGTTTAACTATATCCAAAGTCCTTAGTATCGGAAGCCCTGATTCATAGAGAAGCTTAAGCATAGAATTAAACCTAAGCATTACAATTTTATTATAAATCTTACCAAAAACAGGCAATTTGAATTTTAGATTCCCTAACCACCATTCCCCAGCTGGTGTATTTAATAAAAATTTGGCCGCTGCAAAAATTGCTGTTAATAAAAGAATAGTTATATGCCAATATTTAGTAAATGAATATCCTATAAACATCATAATCTGTGTTGGTAAAGGCAACTCTACGGCCTTACCGACATAAATTTTAACAACATTGGGCAGAACAGCCACTGATAAAACATATAATGCTAATATTAAAATTACGATCACTATCATAGGATATCTTAAAGCTGAAGAAACCCCTGTTTTAATCTCTTGTTCCTCTTCTAATACATCCGCTAATTCCAATAAAACTTTATCCAAGATACCGCCAACTTCACCGGCCATAATAGTATTGACTATAAGGGGACTAAATATGCCGGGATGTTTAGTCATTGATTCCGACAATTTATTCCCACTTTCTATATCCTGGACAATATGAATTAAAGCCTGCTTTAAATATTTATCTTCTGATTGTTCAGATAACACCCTTAATCCTTCCACTATAGGAACTGCAGCCTTTACAATAGTGGAAAACTGACGAATAAAAACGATAATTGACTTACTCGAAGCTTTTTTAATTCTTTTTCTAATTAAATGTTTTCCTAATAAAAATGTTTTTTTGCCTTTTAAGCTTATATTTATCTTTCCTTTGTTAATATATATGGGGAAATATCCTAATTGCGAAAGCTGAACTGAAACTTCCCCATCAGTCTGGGCTTGAAGGGTTCCTTTTACTACTTTCCCTGTAGAATCTACAGCTTTATATGAATATACACTCATATGATTACATTAAATTTGTTTTTCCCTACTCAATACAGATTAAACTCCTTTATAACACTCTTGATAAAATCAACATCTATTTTTTTTTCCTTTTTTGCAAATCCTGAAAGCAATACCAAATCACACAGAGTATTTATTTTCCTAGGAATACCTCCGGTATGATCCGTTATGACTTTCGTTACTGAATCATCAAATATCGGGTTCAATAAATCGGTATCTGCCCTTTTTTCTCTTACAACATTTAACCTGTGTTCTATATACTTTGACACATCATCTTCTTCTAAGGGCCCTAAATGACAGCGAATCGGTATCCTTTGTGCTAATGGTTTCAACGAATCTATTTTAGCTGTCAACTCCGGCTGCCCCACTAACAATAAAGTAAGAAGAAATTTTTCTTCACTTTGAAAATTCAAAACAAGCCTTAATTGCTCAAAAATCCTGATATCTTCTATAGTATGAGCTTCGTCTACTATAATCATATTCTCTTTACCTTCTCTAACATTATCTACTAAAATAGCATTTAACTTCTCCAATAAAGAATCTACCGACAACTCTGTTTTCTTTTCCGGCAATAATTGTGGGCTCAATGATCTAACCATAGACCTTATAACTTCTGAAGGCTCAGAAAATAAAGGACTATTTATATATGCTGTGCAAAATTTTTGAGGCCCCAAATCTCTTTGGATTACCCTTGCTAATAATGTTTTACCGCATCCAAAAACTCCCGTGATAAGTCCTGCTCCAAGATTTTGAGCAACAACATACGTAATCTTCATTAAAGCATCTTCGTGTTGAGATGAAAGATACAAAAAATTTGGATCCGGTGTATTTTGGAAAGGTTTACCCTTTAAATGCCAATATTTCTCATACATTATTCATACTTTTTTATTATGATTATTCCTTCCCGCTTAACCAACGAGCCATACGATTACTGTAGCCTTCTACAGCTTGATTATCAACTTTTACGGTTTTTAATTTATTATCTTTCTTTCTCAAAATATCTTGCTCTAAACTCACATAGGGTTTAATCTCGGACTGTTGAGTCCCGGATTGCTCTTGTTTAGGAGCTAAATCTATTTGAGCATCGCAAACCCTGCTTACCTCTTCAAACGTAGTTATTCCTTGCAAAACCTTTTCTCTACCATCTTCCCAAAGAAGCCTCATTTCTTTCTCTTGCGCTTTCTTTTTAATGGCTACAATAGAAGTTCCTTGATTAATCATCTCTTTCATCTCATCGTCGACAACCATAAGCTCAAACAAGCCTGTCCTGCCTTTATATCCCGTACCTTTACATTCCGAACAACCTTTTCCTCTATATACAACCAAATTCTTATCCTCTTCCAAACCCCATTTTTTAAGAGTAGCCTTTGTCGGCTGATAAGTTTCTTTACATTTGGAACAAATAGTTCTTACTAATCTCTGAGCAACCACGCCGACAATAGAAGCTGCAACTAAAAAACTATCTACTCCCATATCTAAAAGACGGGCAATAGATGAAGGTGCATCATTTGTATGCAAAGTTGAAAAGACTAAATGCCCTGTCAAAGCCGCTTCTATAGCCATTTTTGCGGTCTCTAAATCTCTAATTTCTCCCACCATTATAACGTCGGGATCCTGCCGTAAAATTGCCCTTAATCCATTAGAAAAAGTGATACCTGCTTTGGGATTTATTTGTACTTGTCTAATCAATCCCAGCCGATACTCAACCGGATCTTCTAATGTAATAATATTTTTATCAGGCATATTTATTCTCATAAGAGCTGAATACAAAGTTGTAGTCTTGCCTGAGCCAGTAGGCCCTGTTGAAAGAATTATCCCATAGGGCCTGGCAAGTAATTTTTCATACTTTTCTAAATCTTTGGATGTGGTAAAACCCAAACGTTCAAGGCCAATATTAACCGTGGATGACTCCAACAACCTTATAACAACATTCTCTCCATATATGGTAGGTAAAGTAGAAACCCGGCAATCGATAACCCGATCATCTATGATCTGCTGAAAATGCCCGTCTTGAGGCATTCTTGACTCGGCAATATCCATATTTGCCAAAACTTTTACTCTAGAAATTATGGCTGATTCCCATTCTTTTGGCGGAGAGGGTATTTCATATAATACACCGTCTATCCTAAATCTTATTCTGGTTATATTTTCTTCAGGTTCAATATGAATATCAGAGGCTCTATCTTTGATTGATTGAGCAATAATTAAATCTAAAATTTTTATTATTGAAGTAACTCCACCTAATGCCTCAGAGTCCCCGAAAGAAGCACCTTGCTCAGTCATAACCGATTCTTCACCGATTTCACCATATCCGCCAAATATATCCTGTTTTCCCGTTTCTGTCTTAGTATAAATTAAATTTAAAGCATTCTCAATCTCTTCAGGTGATGATAGATAAATTTCGATTGGATAATTTATAAGCAATTGTATCTGGTCTATCTCAAAAACATCTATAGGATCTTCCATTGCTATATGAAATATTCCATTCTTAATAAAAATGGGCACAGACCTGGTGGTACTTGCTAAATCTTGAGGGTAAACTCTTAAAACTTCTTCGGACGGAATAACCATATCATCCAGCTTTCTATATTCAACATTTATTTTTTTAGCAATAGCTTGATAAAGCTGTTCTTTCCCGATTAAATTCCTATCTACAATTAATTTTGTTAATTTTGTCCCCGACGCGGCTGAGTCTTCAATAATTTTTTTTAATTCATCCAAGGGAATCAAATCCGATTGCATTAGAATATCTTTTATTTCCTGTTCATTCATTACTTTCTCCCTCAATCCAAAATCTAAATACTTAAAATTAATTTCTCGCTAATTATCATAAACCTTTTCAAATTTATCTAATTTTTCCATATTTCTCCATAAAACCTATCCATTTTTCTACTTTAATTTTTTCTTCTTTATTCAAAACAAATCTTAAATATTTTCGATAATAGATCCGCGCCTTTTTAGTATTATCTAAATATTTTTCATATAAAATGCCTAAATTATAATACGCGCCTGTATCTTTATAATTCAAGGATGCTGCTTCTTCAAAATGTTTAGCCGCATTGAAATAATCAAGTTTACGCAAAAATATAACGCCTAGATTATAATGTATATCACTGTTATTTTCAAATTTTGATAATCCCCAGGTGTACAACTTTAACGCGGTATCCCACTCTTTATTTAAATAAGCCTTTTTAGCTTTTTTAAAAATTGTTTTATAATCTCTGCCGTCTGTATACTTTTCGTTAACTGAATGACAAGATACCTCCTGTTCGTCTTTAGGCTTACTTTGTTTTTTATTGGTATCTTCTTTTATTAAGTACTGAGCCTTTTTAAAAAATTCATTTGCCTTTTCATATTCTCCCCGTTCCATAAATTCTTTGCCTTCTAAAAAATAATCTTCAGCTGTTTTAACTATATCGTCGGAAAAAGAATTGCTTATCCCATATTTTAATACCCCAAAAATAAAAAAACCCACTAATATAAATTTAAGAATTACTTTCCTCATCTTAGAATTTCACTACCTGCAAGGTCCGCGGACATAATTTCGACAGTCACTTCTTTATTTTCTAATAATTCACTATGCTTCCCAATTCTATGACTATCCGTCATATCCTTTTTAGACTCTGAATTTAATATGGCCGAGGTTTTTTCAAAATTTTCTTTGATTTGATTAGTAAATTGTTTTATCTTTTCCGCAAACGCGGCATTTTCTAATTTACCCATCACAACATCCCTTCTCAACAAAACTATTTCTCTTAATTGGGAATTTATCTTATTTTTTTCTTCTAATATCAGCCTTTCTTTATCTTCAGAATTTTCCTGCAATTCTATTATTTTATCCGCGCGCCTAACAATTAAACTTTCCATTTCCACAATATTTTTGTCTGTTAATTTCTTTTCTTCCTTTAATTTTTCATACATCTTATTCAACACAGAAATATCATTTTCTAATAATTTAATTTTTTCTTCTTTTACCAAAATTAACTTATCCTTATCCTCTCGGGTTTTCTTGAGCCATTCATTTTTTTTCACGAAACTTTTATTTTGTTCCTCTAAAGATTTAAATTTATCGGCAAAAGAATCTCTTTCTTCCTTTAATTTACCGGCTGTACCGGTTAATTCCGTAACCTTTACTTTATATTTTATTTTTTCTTTATTGAACTCATTGATTAATCTATTATTCTTTTTTATATTTTCTTTAATACTCTTTATATATAACAAATGTTTACCCTTCTCTTCATTCATCTCATTTATTAAATCAACCATCTTTTGATTGTCAATGTTATATTCTTCTAACTTTATATTAATACTTTCTATTTTTTTTTCTCTAAGTATTAATTTTTTTTTATATACCTCCTCATCTGAAATGAAATTAAAAATTTCTCCCTTCATCTGATCTATTTTATTGTCTACTTTTTTTAAAATTTTTCTTTTTTTCCTATGTATATCTCCAGTATTAACTTCATTAACTATAGAAAAAACATCTTTTATCCCTTTTTTTAAATCTTCCAACATGTCGCTTTTTTTATCAATAATCTTTTCTTTATTTACACCCAATTTTGAATAATTTTGATTTAATATTAGGTTTTCTGCTTTCCTTTTTTTTATCTCTTTTTTTAAATTATTTATTTCTTCTTCTTTGATTGTTATTTTTTCTTTCAAGCTTTCAGCTATATTAGTCGCGGACAATAAAAAATTTTTCATGTTCATATATTCAGTATTGCGATAATCGGTATTGGATATAGATATTTTTATCTGTAAAAAAACTAATAACAAAATCAACAATAAACAAATAACCCTAAGCGTTTTCATTTAAAAACCTCTCTTATCTCTAATTTAAAAGGACGCTCCGGCCTGACAATTAATTCGCTTTCTGATGGTATAAACGTTTCTGATTCTGTCTTAACAACACGAGCTGTGACAAAAATCAATAATTCAGTTTGAGAATCAGGACCGATATTCTTATGCGTAAATAGTTTCCCCAATACCGGAACATTACCTAAAAAAGGCACCTTCGTTACAATTTTCATTTTTTTGTTTTCTATCAATCCTCCGATTACTATAGTTTGTCCGTCTTTTACTCTTACCTCTGTATTAGCAGATCTTTCTGACATAATAGGATAATTAAAACCTCCTATCAAAACATTTTCATTAAATGTAGAAGACTTAGGTTTTAACTTTAACCTAATATAATATGCCTCTTCTCCCTTACTATTTACATTTTTGCTTACTTGAGGAAGAACGGTAAGAGTCACCCCTTCGATTTTCTCTTCAAAGGATGTAATTTCATATGTGCCGGTATCGGAATTGCGCTCAAAAATAGGTATTGGCCTTGCCTTACCTATATAAACCACAGCCTCCTCATTATCCATTGTAACAACATAAGGTGAAGAAATAAGTTTGGAATCCGAATCTGTAGAAATAAGGCCTAACACAGTTTGAAGCTGAGTAAAATCCAAAGTCCCAAAAACAAAATTACTGCCGACGACACTTGGAAAGCCATAAGGGCTAACATAACTCTCGTCGTCTGATCTCATTGGCGAAACAATTTTTTTTATCCAGGATTCCTGGCCTTCAGGATCAAAAGGGAAAGTTGTTTTACGGGATGCCCCGTTAGCCGTTGCCTCTATAGTCCATTTAATACCTAATTTCCCTGTTTTTCCTAAAACTGTTTCAATAAACTTTGCCTCAATTAAAACTTGAGGAGTAACCTCATCTAAATTTGGCAGCATTTTTTGGATTTCATTTATCCTCTGGGGTGTATCGGTAACAATTAAAGAATTCGAACGCAAGTCCGCGTCTATTGTTCCTCCTGAGGATAACATCTTTGCTATGTTATTTTCTAATATAGAGGCGTCAGCGTTATTGAGCCTAAAAACTTTAGTATCTCTTTTTTCTCTTTCTGTCTCTTCGGGAGTTGTTACATTGATTATTTCACCGTCAACGAAATAAACAAACCCATTTATTTTTATTATCGAATCCAAAGCTTCTTCCATTGTGACATCTTGAAGCCAAACCGTAATATCTCCTTTAACTGATTCCGAAAAAATTATATTTAAATTGTATTGTCTCGCGAGCTGTCTTAAAGCATCTTTAATGTCGACTCTTTTAAATTCAAGATATTCTATTCTTTGAGATAATTTTTCGTTCTGATTAGATTTCCCATAAGATAAAATGCAATTATTTAATCCAAAAATCACCACTAACCCCATACATATACATAACTTTTTCATACTTTTATTATAACTAAAAAATTAAAATTTAAAATATTAATTTCAGGCTATCATTCTGTTTTTAAAAAACTTATTCCCGATAATACTTAATTTTGTATATCAACCTTTAAAATTTACTACCTGAAATATTAATCCTGAGTTAAAATTTTATAAAATTTCTCCCCGCCCTTTTCAATCAATACCCTGCCCTTTTCTATAGCTAATATACTATACCCTCCAATAACATCGTCTACGGTAACGATTTCTCC
>JAUVUO010000143.1 GCA_030601015.1 Candidatus Omnitrophota bacterium
CTCCGGGTGTATACTTTTTCCTCTCTCAGGATATGGCTGCGAGGTTTTCTATAACATTCTGTTTTTTCTGATCAAGTTCCTTTCGACTGATACCGGCACCTCCCAATAATATTCCCAATACACCCTCTTAATCGTCCATTCTTATGCAAAGTAACAAATACACCCATTACTTTATCTAATTCTAAATCATCAATCTCTATCTTTAAAGTTTTCTTAGTTTTTAAGTAGTACTCTATTGTTTCTCTAGCTATTTTAAGAAGTTTAGTTTTTTGTTCAACAGTTACAAGGCCATTCATCTTTGATTCCCCCTTTATATTTTCAATTCCGTCATTAACAAAAGCTGCGCTTAAATAACCTACAGTTCTACTATAATCCCCGCTAATTTTAGACGAATTCGAAACATTTAAAATATAGCTTTTACCAGCTCCCAGTTTTTTAGCAGCAATCATTGTTGAAATGACTGAACCAACCCCACACATTTTATTTTGTCTATAACTTTTAGAATGCAATTCTTCCGGCTGCATCTTAAGGATTAAATTCGCAGTTATTGCATCTGTTTTTTCTGCTTCGGCAGCAGAAAGATAATGACTCATATCAGTACTTGCGACTAAAAAATAATTTTTTCTATTTTTAAGTAATTCATAAAGTGCATCTCCTAATATCCTCGAATTTTCGAAACTCTGGTCACCTATCGCTAACAACAACACTTTTGGATTTTTCATTGAATATTGAATAAAAGGTAAAATAAGTTCAATCGAATTTTCGTTATCAAAGGCCAATGAATCAGAAAAAAATTTTTCATTAATAGATAGCATTTCTTCTACCAATACATTATCAGTTAAAAGAACACCTAAAGGAGTTTCTATTCCATCTTTATCAAAAATCGCAACACCATCGTAATCTTTTTTATGGCTAAATCCTACAACTATAACTGTATCAATTTTTTTATTCATTACGGCTTTAAAACCGTAAGCAGAAACTTCCCCGGAATAAATCATACCGGCATGAGGAGAAATGATGCCTATAATTTCACCCTTAATCTCAAAAGGAACCGCATTATTAAAAAAATTATCTAACTGATTTTTTAACTCCTCAGGATTCGCGGAATACCATGTGCCTGCCAAATCAGCAGTTTTAATATTTTGACAATAAGCATTATTAAAAAAACCAATAAATAAAATAAGATAAAATAAAGTCTTACCCATTCCACACTCTTCCTTCTTTTTTAAATTTTAAATAAAACTGATATATTCTCCCGGTTTAATATCTTTAAATTTAACATATTTTAAGAATAATTTAACTTCGTCCTTCTGACAAGCTTTAAATATTTTTTTGCCGTCCTTCTCAATTTTATACAGAGAACATCTCTTGCCTTTACTAATCATGCAGGATGTTCCATCTTTTATCTCCCCATATTTAACTTGTCCAAAAACAATAACCCCTGTAATTCCCAAATCAGAACATTGATAGACATAAAATTGTCCTTTAATAGTACCCTCCTTCTTTTGACACTACCTAATTTACCCTCTTAAACGCCAGCCCCAAAATAACTTGAATTAATTTATTATAAGGTATACCGGCATGTTCAGCTGATTGGCCTAATTCATCTTCAATATCAAGAGACGGATTAACATTTGATTCAATTATGAAAATTTTAGAATCAGCAGTTACCCTTATATCAAAACGCGCGTAACTATGTATATCCAGAGCTTTGTATGCACGTTTACAAACATCGCCAATCCTCTCAGTCAACCCATTAGATAATCTGCAAACATTAACATTTTTAATTCCCCATTTAAACCTATACTCCAAATCCCACTTTGCCTTATAAGTTGCAATCCTAGGTTCATCTTCAGGCAATTCACCAAATTTCATTTCTCTAATAGGTAAAACATGAATTTTTTTATTCCCAAAAACACTTACATAAAATTCTCTACCGTCAATATATTCCTCCACTATAGCATCTCTATTCATATTATTATGAATAAATTTCACTCTATCCACCAATGAATCATAACTATCTACGATAGATGCTTGAGATATACCCCGAGAAGCTTCTTCTCTCAGAGGTTTTACTATAAGAGGTGTATTCAATTTCTTAGGCTGCCATATGCGGTGTTTTCTATAAAAAGTATAAAAATGCGATACTTTTATCTTATGAAAATTCAATATTTTCTTATTTAAAGCCTTATTCCCGCAAATAACAAAACTAGTAAGAGATGCTCCTGTATAGGGAAAACCTAACAACTCTAAAATCCCTACCACATTTTTGTCGAAATGAGTTCTTCTGTTAAATACTTCAACCAAATTAAAAATAACATCAGGTTTATCAGCTCTAACTTCCTGGAATAGAAGGTTGATATCATCATGTAATCCTAATAAATTTACTTTATGCCCATTTGCAATCAAAGCATCAAATACTGATTTTTCAGTAGCCCAATCATTATCTTTGAATTCTTCTTCAAATCTATATCCTCTTTTTACTGAAAAAGGGCTATCAAAAATTAAAAGAACTTTTAATTTCCTCATTTCTTACTTTTTTTTCTAAATCTTCCCGTGTATAAATAATTCATAACTAATGCCGTAATATAAACCGATATTTCAGAAACAACAAAAACTTCTAATTGCACAGCGGCTAATCTAAGTATCTTGCACCTTTGAATTATAGTTCCTAAAAGGTCATCTATAACATATTTTTTTTCACCTGTCCATTTAGCAACACTTATCAATATATCTCTTTTATTTTTTTTTATAATCTCATAAACAATGCTTAAATCTCTATCCCCTAAAGGTTTAATATTTGCCGATTTTTTATTTATATTCTTTTGAAATTTTTTTATTTTTTTATACGCTATCTCATCTAATTGTACAAACATATTCTTTAAATTCTGGTCATGAAAATCGGGAAAATCTTCCGCATAATAATGTTTTTTTTTAATATAAAAATTTTTAAGCGTTTTTTTAATATTAGAAGCCACCCAATATTTTTCTCCATTTTTTACTATCGGTTCCTTACTTATTATTTCATTCATTAAAGCATCCACATACTTAAGCTTATTAATGGCCTTCCACCCCTTATATTTCTCTCCCCAATCCGAATTTTTTTTTAGCCATACCGCGAAGGTCTCAGCAAAATCTTCATCCGGATGATACTGGGCATAATAATCCTCCAAATGCCTTACGAAATTTTTACTATAAGGACGAAACCTGTATGTTTCGGCATATTCCTTAGATATTTTACCAAAGGTATTTTGCCATTTCTTTCTCCGATATAATTTATACGCATAATTTAAAGCATGTCCGGCCTCATGTCTAAGAAGCATCATACACCAATCATGAGTACTCCCTTCAACCTCCAGCATCATCTTTTTTTCCAATTTGACAAGTACAGGATGAGCTAAAAAAAACGGAATGCCGACAACCGGTTCTCCATCGGGAGTTAACCATTCATCTGCCAAATAACAAGCAGGAAAAAATTTTAGCCCCTTTTCCTCAAGCTCGGAATATAACTCTTGAATACAATTTTCTAACCAAGTTCCTTGAACTTTTATAGGTAAATCACAAATTCTCGTATTCAAGAGTTCTTCTTCCGATACTTGATTTAAATCTATCTTTTTATGCTTCATTTTTGAATATTTTATTTTATGTCTACTAATTTAAAACAATCAAAACAAAACGCTTGCTTACCAAAGATTCTCGGCTCAAACTGAAAACTCATCACAGGAAAATCTAAAATTTCGTTTTTATCAGCTGTATCCGGCTGCCAATCACTTCTTGGAAAAAATTCTCCAATAGGGCATATAATTTCTTTCCACCCCGAAAAATCATCATCAATTAAAAATCTCCAGAGTTCACCCCCGCTATCTTTAAGATCTAAGGCTATAACGCCGTTGGAATTACTACCATACATTTGTACACTCACAGAATTATATTCAGACCACTCTATATCTTTTGGCTGAACTTCCCAATTAGCCGCGCCTTTAACATCCAAATTATACCCTCTTGCTACCCACATATATCCTGAAGCCTTTAAATCATATTCTATTTTCATTGATTGTTCACCACAGACCTTATTCTCTCTGTCAACTGCAACTTTAATTGAAGACCCTTGCGCAGAACCAAAATCAACAGTCTCTTTATTAAGTTTGCCCTCAAAACTATCCAATAAAAGCTCTTTAGGACTTTGAGAACACCCAAACATAAACAACAAAGTTAAACTTACGAAAACATACCTTAAATTCTTCATATTAACACTCCTCCTTAATTTTCTTTTTCAATAAAATTAACCATTAACAAATTATAACACAAACCTATATTTCTAAAAATATAAAATTATTGTCCCAAATTCCGAAGTAGAATATTTTTTATGGTGAATTGTAATTACAAATGCGAAAAATAGAGGGCAAAAAAAATGCCCCATAGCTCAAAAAACCTGGTATTTTGTAATGGTGACAAAACCAACAAAAAACAGGAGAGCCTATGGAGCAAATTAATTGTACCACTA
>JAUVUO010000029.1 GCA_030601015.1 Candidatus Omnitrophota bacterium
CAGACCTTTTAATCTCTGTGGGCTGCCGTTTTGATGATAGAATTACCGGAAAGTTAGAAGGGTTTGCTCCGAAGGCTAAGATTGTCCATATAGATATAGACCCGACTTCTATAAGTAAAAACATAAAAGTAGATGTTGATATTATAGGGGATGCGAAAAATATTTTAGGGCAATTGAACGAAGAAATAGAGGAATCTAATCTTAGAGATTTATCTGAATGGCATAAAAAAATAGAAAGTTGGAAAAGTAAACATCCTCTTGGCTATAAAAAGGAAGAATCAGGAAAGATAAAGCCTCAATATATAATTGAAGAGATTTACAATCAGACAGAGGGTAAAGCTATAATTAGCACTGAAGTAGGGCAACATCAAATGTGGGCAGCTCAATTTTATAAATTTGATGATCCTCGGAATTTTCTTTCCAGCGGGGGATTAGGAACTATGGGCCACGGTTTTCCGGCAGCTATAGGGGCTAAAATAGCTAATCCTGAAAAACAAGTAATTCTTATTGCCGGCGATGGGTCAATACAAATGAATATTCATGAGTTGGCAACATTAAGTACTTATAATATAGATGTTAAAATAATTATTTTGAATAATCATTGTTTGGGTATGGTGAGACAGTGGCAGGAACTTTTTTATGACCGCAGGTATTCGGGAACACCTTTAAAAAATCCGGATTTTGTTCAAGTGGCTAAAGGCTATGGTATTAAAGGAATAAAAGTGGAAAAGGTTAGTGAGGTTAAAAAAGTGATTAAAGAAATTCTTTCGTACAAAGGTTCCGTAGTTGCTGATTTTCAAATTGTAGAGGAAGAAAATGTTTTTCCTATGGTTCCCTCGGGAGAAGCAATTAACCGTATGATAGGAGGTATGGCGTAAAATATATGAAACATACAATACAAGCGTTAGTTGAAAATAAGTTTGGAGTTCTTGCCAGAGTTGCGTCATTGTTTAGTGCCAGAGGGTATAATATAAGTTCTTTAGCTGTAGGAGAGACTCAGGACCCCTCTATGTCGTGTATGACTATTGTTGTAAATGCTGAAGATGAGAGGATGCTTAAGCAGATAAAGAATCAATTACGAAAACTTATTGATGTTATAACGGTTATTGATTTTACTCGGAAAAGATATATAGATAGAGAATTGATTTTATGCCGAATTGATAAGGGAGAAGGCCAAGCAGATGTTATAAAAAAATTGATTAAGCAGTTTTCTATAAAAATTATTGAGGAAGATAAAGAATATTTTTTTCTCGAAATTTGCGCGGATACACACCAAATTAAAGAAATTTTAAAAGAATTTAAAAAAATAGAAATCAAAGAGCTTGTACGTGCGGGTAAAATTGCTATTGGAAAATAGATTAACAGGCCTTCATTATTTAATTTACATAAAAAATATTAGTTAAAAAGGAGGATAAAATGACAAAAATATATTACGATAAAGATGCTGATTTAGATATTTTAAAAGATAAAGTTGTAGCTGTAATTGGTTATGGAGCCCAAGGCAGAGCACAATCATTAAATTTAAGAGACTCGAAAATTAAAGTTATTGTTTCAGAATTAGAAGACACGGTTAACTATAAACAGGCAAAAGAAGATGGATTCGAACCTTTAACTGCTGATGAAGCTGCTAAAAAAGCGGATATTATTCATATACTAACCCCTGATACTGTTCAGGCTGATGTTTATAAAAACGCGATTGAACCCAATCTTAAAAAGGGAAACGCTATTGGATTTTCTCATGGTTTTAATATTCATTTTAATCAGATAGTACCTTCTCCCGATGTAGATGTTTATATGGTTGCTCCTAAGGGGCCGGGAACTTTGGTTAGAGATATGTATGAACAGGAAAAAGGTGTTCCTTGTTTGATAGCTGTTTATCAAGAAGCAACAGGTAAGGCTAAAGATATTGCTCTTGCTTACGCGAAAGGTTTGGGCGGCACACGAATGGGTGTTATTGAAACTACTTTTAAAGAAGAGACAGAAACGGACTTATTTGGTGAACAGGTAGTTTTATGCGGAGGAGTTTCTAAACTTATACAAAAAGGATTTGAAACTTTGGTCGAAGCCGGGTACCAGCCGGAAATAGCCTATTTTGAGTGTTTACATGAATTGAAACTTATAACTGATTTGATTTATGCCAAAGGAATAGAAGGCATGCGTTATGTAATTTCCAATACGGCTGAATATGGAGATTTGACAAGGGGAAAAAGAATTATAAATGATTCAGTAAAAGAAGAGATGAAAAAAGTATTATCCGAAATTCAATCCGGTGAGTTTGCCAGAGAATGGATTTTAGAAAATAAGGCCAATCAACCGGTTTTTAAGGCATTACGAAATAAGGAAAAAGAACATTTGATTGAGAAAGTCGGCAGGAATTTGAGAAAAATGATGCCTTGGATTAAATAGTCTGTTTGAAATGCTTAATTGAAATGAAGAAAAGGTTAACAATAATTATTGTCTCTTTGTTTGGAGCGGGATGTTTATTTTTTGGATTTAAGCTGATTTATAAATCTAAAAAAATTGAAAACATAGAAAGCATTGTCTCTGATAAGGCCATTCATTACCTCTCTTCTTATGATTTAAGCGAAAAAATAAACAATTTTATTAAGGCACCCTTTTATAAAAAAATTGTTAACCTTCCTTTTTATGAAGAATTTATAGGGTTTAAATTTGAAGGTTCAGGAGAAAAGAATTTTAGTCTGTTAGAATTGCTTGATAATGAATCGGCTTTAGCCGTTTTTTCTTCACAAATAGTCTTTACTTCAAAAAATAAATCGAACTCGGGGCCAAATATAGGGGATTTTATATTTTTTACCCGTCTTGATACTAAGAAAAAAATCAAAAAACTTATAGGGGATTTTTATTTGACTTTTGAGATCAAAAAAAAATCAGATTTTTTGAAGTATAAAGGGATAAAAGTAAAGAAAATAAATTTTTCTAAAGAAAAGAATGATAAAATTGATCTCATTCTTCATTATGCTGTTTTGGGAGATATTCTTTTAGCCGGTAATAATGATAAACTTATAAAAGAATCTATAGATCTTTACAAAGGGGATAACGAGGAATCACTTTTTAATAGTGAATGTTTCCATAATGTTACTGATAAATATTATGAAATTAAAGACAAAGCTATTATTTGGTTATACACAAATCAAAAAAATTTTTATAATAAAGTTGAGGCCAACATGGCAAAAGGGAGACAATCAGAAAAAGAATTAAATAGCTGGAGAGGGATGCAAATAAATGAATTAGAAGGGCTTTTAAAAGATTTTAGTAAAATTTTAATAGGATCTTTTAGTTTTATTGATTATGATAATACTAAACAAGGTATCTTTTATAAAAATTATAATTATTTTGAGGACAGCAGAGATTCAGAAGATTTATTAAATATATTTTGGACATCGGGCAATATGGGAAAAAATCTGTTGGAATTTATTCCCTACGATAGTATTAGTTATCTCGGAGTGGTAAATAATTTTTCTAAATCCTGGAAGTATTTAAAGAAAATGATTCCCTCGTTGGGAGTTAATTTGGATGCAAATCAATTTTTTGGTGTAGATATAAATCAGGAGATATTGCCGTTATTAGGACGAAATATTGCCGGTGTTTTTTTAGATATAAAGGAAAAATCTTTTGATTTATCAAATAATAATCAAAAAATGGGCGGGGTTTTTTCTAAATTCCCTATACCTTTTCCCGAGTTAGCTTTTTTCATAGAAACAAAAGATTTAACGGCTGCTAAAAAAGGAATGAATTTGATTAGTCATAAAATAATTCCTGAGTTAAAGAAAAATTTAGAAGCTAAAAAAATGAAGCAAATAGCTTTGAGAATTAGACAGGGATCACCTAAACTTGAAGAAACCGGCCCTTCGGTTCAGGTGAAAATTAAAAATTATAAAGGAGTAGACATAAATATTTTATCTTTAAAAAAGGATTTATTAGACATTAGTTTCTGTAATTTTGATAAATATATAGTTATTGCCGCTTCTTTAGAAACAGCAATGAAAATACTTGATGTCCGGAATAGCCAATATAATTTTTTAAATAGATATTCAGGGGATGAGTTTATGAAAGGTAATTTGTCTTTACCTTATTCTTATGTTTATATAGTTGATTTTGATGATATGGTTCAAAAAATAATTGAGACTCGAATATTTAATATGGCTAAAATGTATGTGCCGATGATTACTCGGGGAAAACTCTCCGCGGTAGATATAAACTCAATAGTTGATGTTTTAAAAGATATTTCTTTAATTATGGGAACTCAGCGGTTATTGGAAGGCGGTGTAATTGAAAATATCAAGCATATTAAAATTAAAGGCTTAATGTAAGAGAATGGAAAAAATAATTATTTTTGATACAACTTTAAGAGATGGAGAACAAGCTCCGGGCGCGTCTTTAACTTCCGAACAGAAGTTAGAGGTTGCCTATCAATTGGAGAATTTAGGTGTAGATGTTATAGAGGCGGGATTTCCTATAGCTAGCCCTGATGATTTTAAAGCCGTAGATATGGTTTCCCGGAAGATTAAAAAAAGCGGTGTTTGCGGTTTAGCCAGATGCCTTAAAAAAGATATTGAAGCTGCTGCAAATGCTCTTAAAAAAGCTAAATTCCCGCGTATACATATATTTCTTGCAACCTCAAAGATTCATCTTAAATATAAATTTAAAAAAGCCGAAGAGGAAATATTAGAAATAGCTAAAAAATCAGCTAAGTTTGCCCGCAACTTATGTGATAATATTGAGTTTTCACCGGAGGATGCTACGCGAACAGACCGGGAATTTCTTTTTAAAGTTATTGAAACCGCAATAAGCCAAGGAGTAAAAACCATCAATATTCCTGACACAGTGGGTTATACTTATCCTCAAGAGGTGTATTCTTTAATCACCGATATTATTAATAATGTCCCAAATATAAATAAGGCTGTATTGTCTATTCATTGTCATGATGATTTAGGAATGGCGGTTGCTAATTCTTTTTCCGCTATTTTGTCCGGAGTCAGACAGGTGCATTGCACAATAAATGGTATAGGCGAGAGAGCGGGGAATGCTTCTTTGGAAGAGTTAGTTATGGCTTTAAAGACTCGTAAAGATATATTTAGAAATATGAATATATCTATAAATACAAAAGAGATTTATAAAACATCCCTTTTGGTTAGTAATCTTACTGGTTTTATAATCCCCCCCAATAAAGCAATTGTAGGTAGGAATGCTTTTGCCCATGAATCAGGTATCCATCAGGATGCTATGTTAAAAAAGAGGAATACCTATGAGATTATGAATCCAAAAGATGTAGGTATCAGCAAAAGTAAAATTGTTTTGGGGAAACATTCAGGACGGCATGCTTTAGTGAAAAGAATCGAAAAGTTAGGTATTAAAGTTGCTGAAAACAAAATAACTAAAATTTTTGATCAATTTAAACAATTAGCCGATAAGAAAAAAGAGATTTTCGATGATGACCTGAGAGCTTTGGTTGAGGAAGAAACAAGGCCAAAAATTAAGGTTTATGAATTAATTGCTGTGAAAGCGACTACCGGGACTGATATTATTCCGGAAGCTATGGTTAAGATTAGGCATAAAAAAAGTATAGTTGAGGCTAAGTCTACGGGAGATGGCCCTGTTGACGCGTGTTATAAGGCAATTGATAAAATTACAAAAATAAAGACAAAACTTTTGGTTTATAAATTGGATGCAATTACCGGAGGTAAAGATGCTCAAGGAAGGGTAAGGGTAGAAATTAAAGTTAAAGGTAAAATTTATAGTGGTAGAGGTTCCAGTACCGATATATTGGAATCCTCAGTGAAAGCTTATTTGGATGCTTTGAATAAGATTAAATAAGATTATTGCTGTTTTTTATTGTTCAAGTTAGAAAAATATTTTAAGGAAATTAAGGGAATAAGGAAAAAATAGTTATGGAACAGTCAAGTTTAGAATTGTTTGGTTTAATTGGTTATCCGGTAAAGCATTCTTTGTCTCCGGTAATGCATAATGCCGCGTTTAAAAAATTTAATATTTCGGGGAAGTACGGTTTGTATGAAAAAAAACCGGAAGAATTAGAGAGTTTTTTTAAAAGTTTAGATAAAAGTGATATTTACGGATTAAACGTTACAGTCCCTTATAAAGAAAAAGTTTTAAAGTTTGTTGAATTGGAAAAAGAGGACGCTTATTTGAAAATAATACAATCTGTAAACACAATAGTTAGGATGAACTGTAAATGGATAGGCTTTAATACCGACATCCCGGGGTTTGAAATAAGTTTAAAAGAAAATTTTAATCCGGCAAATAAAAAAACAGCAATGTTAGGGGCAGGAGGCGTAGCCAGATCGGTTGCTTATGTATTGGCAAAATCAGGGGCTGAAGAGATATGTATTTTTGATATTGATAAAAGAAAATCAAATAATATTGTTAATATGGTAAAAGAATTATTTCCAAATATGAAAATATCAGCTGCAGCTTCTATTGAAGCTTTAAATATTAAGGGGAAAGATTTACTGATTAACGCGACTCCGATAGGTTTAAAAAAAGAAGACCCTTGTTTAATAAAAAAAGAAATGCTGCATGAAAGTTTATTTGTCTATGATTTAATATATAATCCTATGGAGACGAAACTATTATCTTTGGCTAAAGGTGTTGGCTCAAAAGTTTCTAATGGCCTTGGTATGCTTTTATATCAAGGGGCGCTTTCTTTCGTTATTTTTACAGGAACAGATGTTCCCATAAATGAAATTGTTGATGAAATGAGGATAGGATTAAAGGAAGGGATTAAAAAAATATGTATGAAAAAATAATTTTATTTATTTTGGGTACGTGTATCGGAAGTTTTTTAAATGTTTGTATTTATCGATTACCCAAAGATAAATCGATTATTCTGCCCCCGTCAGCCTGCCCTAAATGCGATACGAGAATAAAGTGGTATGATAATATCCCTATATTGAGTTATATTTTTTTAAAAGCCAGGTGCCGTAATTGTAAAGAGATTATTCCTTTTAGATATCCTTTGGTAGAGTTTATAACAGGATTGATTTTTTTGCTTCTTTACTTTAAGTTTGGTATTTCTATGGCTTATGGCCAATTTGTGTTTCTTTTTTGCCTTTTATTGGCAGTTTCTTTTATTGATATTGATTATCATGCGATACCCGCATTTATGTGCGTTTTAGGTATTGCCGTTGGCCTAGCTTTTAGTTTTGCGGCTAGTTTAAAAGTTTTTAATAGCGGTATATATGAAATAACTTCAATGCCTATATATGATGCGGGAATAGGGTTGCTTATAGGATTAGGGTTTACTTATCTTTTTAAATTGTTTGGTGATGTTTTCCTCAGCATATTTCTTTATTTACGAAAGAAACAATCCATAGAAGGAGAAATTGAATCTTTAGGATTAGGCGATGTTGACTTTATGGGTATGGTTGGAGTATTTTTAGGCTGGAAAATGGCAATATTGGTTTTTTTTATCGCCCCTTTTCTGGCTGTATTATATTCAATTTTTGCTATTATTTTTAAAAAATCGCATCTTATACCATATTTGCCATATTTGTCAGGAGCCACTTTAATTTGTTTTCTTTGGGGGCCTAAGATTCTTAATCGCGTATTTTAAGGAAGTGGTTTTTTTTTGTGATTTAAAATATTCCCATCATTAAAAATAAAATGTTTTAAAAAGGAGTTTGAATAATGAGAATAATAACTGCGGGAGAATCTCATGGCCAAGGGAATGTTTCTGTGATAGAAGGTTTTCCTAAAGGTATAAAAATTGAATCTGAGATTATCGATATAGAGTTGAAGCGAAGGATGTCCGGGTTTGGCAGAGGGAAACGGATGGCTATAGAAGATGATAAAGCGGAAATTTTGGCTGGTGTGAGGAATAAAATAACTTTAGGCAGTCCCATAGCTGTTTTTATTAAGAATAAGGATTTAAAAATTTTCGCGGAGCAGAAAGATGAACTTCCTCACTTAGTTATTCCCAGGCCTTCACACGCGGATTTGTCCGGAGCAATGAAATATGGAGATAAGGATGTCAGAAATATGTTGGAAAGAGCTTCGGCAAGAGAAACGGCGGCAAGAGTTAGTGTAGGGTCAATATGCAAACAGTTTCTTTTAAACTTTGGGATTAGAATTCGCAGTTATGTTACTGATGTCGGGGCTATAAGTTCGGATAAAAAACCGCTTGATTATGAAGATATTTTAAATAAGACCAGAGATTCAAAACTTAATTGTATAGATAAAAACAAAGAGAAAGCAATGATTAAAGAAATTGAAAATGCTGAAAAAGAAAAAGATGCTATTGGAGGGATAGCAGAAATTTGGATAGATGGTGTGTGTCCCGGGGTAGGAAGTTTTATGCATTTTGATACCCGGCTGGACGCTAAATTATCTTTTTATTTAATGAGCATACCGGCGGTAAAAGGGGTTGAAGTAGGTTTAGGTTTTGAGTATGCTAAGAAAAGAGGGTCCCAATCTCATGATTCAATATATTATACTAAAAATAAGGAATCCAGAAAAAATCAAACGGGGTTTTATAGGAAAACAAATAATTCAGGAGGGATAGAAGGCGGGATATCGACAGGTGAACCAATAATTTTAAGAGCGGCAATGAAGCCTATAGCAACTTTGCGGAAACCTCTTGATTCAGTAAATCTTAAGAACATGGCAAAAGTAAAAGCTATTGTAGAGCGTTCCGATACTTGCGCGATAGTTGCTTGCGGGGTTATTGCTGAAAGTATGGCTGCTATAGCAATAACAGAAAGTTTTTTAGATAAGTTTGGATGCGATAGTTTTAAAGAGATACAATGTAATTATAAGAATTATATTAAGAATTTGAGTAAGCATTTTTAGTTTATGGAGCTGTTATATTTTTCAACAGCAAATTTATAGATTTAAAAATATTAATCGTTAAAAATAGGAGATATTATGTTTAGTAAATTGGGTGATTTATCAAAAATGGCAGGTGTGGCAAAACAAATGCAGGATAAACAGGATCGTACTCAACAGGAACAGTCAGATTTATTGAAAAAAATATCAACTCAACTTTCGGAAGTTATAGTATTATTAAAGAATAAGCAATAGTTATGTGTAGAATAGAAACTTGCATAGAGAGTTTAACCGGCCGATAAGATTAGGTAAAATATGAAAAAATTTTTTCTGTTATTTTGTGCTTTTTTTTTAATTTTACCATTAGCGTATTCGGAAAAACATAACAAAGGAAGAAATAAGAATTTTTTATGGGAAATTAAATCGGCCGGGAATACAGTCTATATTCTAGGGTCTATGCATTTTGGAAAAGAAGATTTTTATCCTTTAGATATAAGAATTGAAAAATCTTTTAAAAAGTCAGACGTTTTGGTATTAGAGGTTAATCTGAATGAGATTGACCCTTTAGTTGTTCAAAATATTCTTTTAGAAAAAGGATATTATCCTTTAGGCGAATCCTTAAAAGGCCATCTATCCAATAAGACCTATCAATTAGCAGCTGAAAAATTTCAAAAATTAGGATTAGATATAGAATTTTTCAATAATAGTAAACCTTGGTTTATCGCTATGAATTTGACTAGTATGGAACTTATGAAATTAGGATATAATCCCAACTATGGTATAGATAAATATTTTTTAGAGAAAGCCAGAGGTAATAAAAAAATATTGGGCCTTGAAACCTTAGAATTTCAGCTTAACTTGTTTGATAGTTTTTCTGAAAAGCAGCAAGAACTATTTTTGCTTTCCACCTTAGCTGATGTTGATCTTATATCTGAAGAAATGGATAATATGCTGAATTCATGGAAAAATGGAAATGTAGAACAAATGCGGCTAATGTTGAGCAAACCTTTAAAATTATATCCTGAAATAAAGGGTGTCTATGATAAATTGATTTATGGTAGAAATGAAAAAATGGCAGCTAAGATTGATGAATTTTTAAAAGAGGATTCTATTTTCTTTATTGTAGTTGGAGCCGCTCATTTAGTCGGAGATAAAGGAATTATATATATATTAGAAAAAAAAGGATATTCTGTTATCCAATTATAATCAGACCACACGAAAAAAAATATTTTCATATGTTTCAAAAAATTGCTTTAATTTCAGCTATAATATTACCGTTTTGGAATATACCCCTTATTGTTAGAATAGTCAAAAGAAAAACATCGGCAGATATTAGTTTATATTGGGCTATCGGTGTTTGGAGTTGTTTTGCTTGTATGGTTCCCGCGGGTTTTACCTCAGAAGACTTGGTATGGAGAATATTTAATATTTTGAATTTTATTGTTTTTACTATAGTGGCTATTTTTGTAGTGATTTATAGAAAAAAATAAATAAGATGATAGTTTAATCAAAGTGTTTTTATGCATAATGAGTTGCAGATTAAGGTTAAAAGCGCTATAATTATTTTTAATAAACAATGGATGCTTTTTAACCGATAGTTTATGTGTGAAAATTAAATTTAAGTAATTTTAATTATTCTTTTAAATATAGAAAGAAGATGTTTTTTATAAAAGGAGGTGTAATGACAAAAAAGTTATATAAACGGAAAAAATTTATTATACACTATGCTGTTCAAGTCCGATATATATTGATGAGTGTATTGCCGGCTTTAATTGTAAGTGTTTTTTGTATTTTGGTTTTAGTTAAAACCGGTGAAAATATGATTCAACGGTCAGAAATAATACTAAATCGGATTGACTCATATGGCCAAATGCTTAATGAACTTCAGGTGCAG
>JAUVUO010000061.1 GCA_030601015.1 Candidatus Omnitrophota bacterium
GGCTTAGGCCTCAATCCATTAACTTTTAAATTAATATAGTTCTTGATATTGTAGAATTTTTGATATAATCAAAGAACAGAATGTATTAAGGAAGGACATGATAGTTTAAAAAGGAAACAATTGTTTCTTTGAAAAAAAACAACATTTTCACCCCCCTTAGAAAAAGGGGGTAGAGGGGATTTTTTTAGAACACTAAAGTCGAAGCAATTATTTTTGACAATACTAATAATAGTGAGCGGAGGAACTTATGAAAAAGATTTTATTAATTGTATTAGGTGTTTTTATCCTTATGGGGTTTATGGTTGCGGGAAGCTATAATCGGTTAGTAACTCTTCAAGAAGGAGTGACTGAAAAATGGGCTCAGGTAGAAAATGTTTATCAACGCCGATTAGATTTAATACCTAATCTGGTATCAACGGTTAAAGGTTACGCGGAACATGAAAAAGATACATTACTTGCAGTTGTAGAAGCCAGAAGTAAAGTTATGCAGGCTAAAATAGGCCCTGATTCTTTAACCGATACAAATAAATTTGCAACTTTTGCTAAGGCTCAAAATCAGCTTTCTTCGGTTTTATCAAGGCTGATGGTAGTTGTCGAAAGATATCCTGATTTGAAAGCAAACCAAAATTTTTTAGCATTACAAAGCCAGCTTGAAGGTACAGAAAACAGGATTGCTGTTGAGCGTAAACGTTACAATGAAGCAGTGCGGACATTTAATACAAAGGTGAAAAAATTTCCAACTAATATGTTGGCAAAAATGTTTGGATTTGAAAAAGTTAATTATTTTGAATCAGCTCCTGAGGCGGCAACAGTGCCGAAAGTTGAATTTTAATTATAGGTTTAAATAGAAGGTATGATGAAAAAAATTAATACAATAGTTCTGTTAATCCTGTTTTTTAGCGTAACACTCTGTTATTCCGCCTTTAAAATTCCGAATTCGCCAACTAATTATGTGAATGATTATGCCGGTGTTTTGAGAGTTTCTCAAAAAGAGTCTTTAAATGGGTTATTAAAAAAATATGACTTAAAAACCACGAATCAGGTTTTTATCGCGATATTCAAATCCCTAAACGGAGAAAATCTGGAGGATTTGTCTATTCGTATAGCTGAACGCTGGAAACCCGGAAGAAAAGACAAAGATAACGGAGTTTTATTGTTAATCTTTATTAACGATAGAAAAATGCGTATAGAAGTGGGGTATGGATTGGAACATATGTTAACTGACGCTTTATCCATGGCAGTTATAACAAATGAAATAAGGCCTGAATTTATGAAAGGTGATTATTATTCCGGAATTAATAAAGGAACCTTTAAGATTATAAAAATTTTGTCAGGACAGATCCCTGAAGAAGAGCTAACCAGGTATTCAAATAAAATCACCCCCAGAAAAGGTAACAATATTTTTTCTTTTATATTCTTACTAATTATAATTATTTTTTGTATAAGACACCCATATTTAGCATTACTCCTTTTTAGCAGCGGCTTTTCTTCGGGTGGACGTTATGGAGGAGGAGGGTCTTTTGGAGGCGGCGGCGGTTCTTTTGGCGGAGGAGGCGCTTCCGGAGGTTGGTAGTTATTAATAAGCTTTTATTTTATAGAAAATTAAAAATTAATATTAAAAGGAGAATTAATGGCTAGAGTGGTACATCCGAAAAAATTTTTCACCTCAGATGAAGAAAAAAAAATAATTGAGGCTATAAAGACATCAGAAAAATCTACTTCCGGAGAAATAAGGGTTCATCTTACTAAAGAAATTAAAAAAGATCCCATAAAGGAGGCAGTTAGAATTTTTAAAATTTTAAAAATGCATAAAACTCAACAGCGTAACGGTTGTTTAATTCTTATTGGTCTAAAAAATAAGAAAATTGCTGTTATTGGGGATAAAGGAATTAATGACCTTGTAGAAAAAAATTTTTGGGATGATGTTATAAAAAATATGATAGCAAACTTTAAAATTGATTGTTATGTCGAGGGATTAGTTAAGTCAATCTTAATGATAGGTGAAAAACTTAAAAAATTTTTTCCATATACAGATGATGATGTAAATGAATTACCTGATACTATTAGTAACGAAGAGATATAAAGAAAAATAACAGCTATAAAAAAACAATGGTAAGTGATTGTTTTAGGTAATATTTTAAAAAGGAGGAATATATGTATAAATTAAAAACTATTTTTGTTTTATTGTTAGGTTTATCAGTTTTTCTTACAGGATGTGCCAGGATATCAGTTAAACGTTTGTCCACTGATAAAATAGTTGATATTAGCGGTTCATGGAATGATACAGATTCAAGACTTGTTGCCGAAGAAATGATTAGCGATTGTTTAAAAAGACCGTGGCTAAATAAATTTAATGAAACAAATAATTCCGAACCGGTTATTATTGTAGGAACGGTTATTAACCGAAGCCATGAACATATAAATTCGCGGTTGTTTACTAAAAATTTAGAAAAAAGTTTACTCAATTCCGGGCTTATTAAATTTGTAACATCAAGAACCGAAAGAGAAGGGATAAGAGAAGAAAGGCACTCTCAACAAGAAGGTTATACCCAAAAAGAGACAATTACTTCTATTGGCAATGAAACCGGGGCTGACTATATGCTTGGGGGCAGTATTAATTCTGTTAAAGACGAAATAAAAGGTAAATATGTTATTTTGTATCAAGTAAATCTTGAACTAATTGATTTAGGTACTAACCAAAAAGTTTGGATAGGGCAAAAAGAGATAAAAAAACAGATTAAAAAAAGTAAATTTTCTTTTTAACCCGTAACCAGTCCCTGATTACACAGATTAAAAATATCAGTTTTTAATCGTTAAAATCAGGAGCGGATAATTATAAATCAGCGCCAAAATATAAGATTTTTAAAACCGCAATTTCCTGTAGATATCCTTTACAGGAGTTTATTATTTTCGTAATAGATGAGAAATACATTTATAAAATTTCCATTTTACCTGTTATTTATTTTAACCGTTTCATCCTGCGCTACTGCTCAAAGGTACCAGCCTGTAGTAGATAAAATGGTTGTTACGTCAAATTATAGTAAGGCTCTTAATGTCTTAAATAGTAAACCTAATATTTATGGGAAAAAAAACCGGTTATTATTTTTATTGGATAAAGGATACATTTTGCATTTGTCGGATCGTTTTGAGGAAAGCGTTTATACTTTTGAAAAAGCTAAAAAAGTTTTTGATAATTTGTATACCAAGTCAATAAGTAAAATAGCCGCTACTTGGGTATTAAATGATTATGCCGATCCTTATAGAGGCGAAGATTTTGAATATGTTTTGATAAATATTTTCCAATCATTGAATTATTTAATGATTGGAAAATATGGTGATTCATTGGTTGAGGCTCGTGAAGTTGATTCGAAATTAAAAGCGATTAATTTACAGTACAAAAACGGTCAAAAAAATGTTTATAATGAAGACGCGTTTGCCCGTTTTCTTATGGGTATTCTATATGAAATAGGAAATACCAGTATTGATTTTAATGATGCTTTTATCTCATATGAAAAGGCCGGGGAAATTTATAAAAATGAATATTCGGATAATTATAATTTAAAAATTCCGGAAATATTAAAAGAAAATTTATTAACTACCGCTGATTTTATGGGCAGAGAAGAATTTAATAAGTATAGAAAATTATTTAATAATACAAACTTTGTGAGTTTGGAAGAAAAGAACAGAAAAACAGAGGTATATCTTATACAATATAATGGGATTTCACCGATTAAAAGAGAAAGTGTTTTACCTGTGCCGATGCCTGACGGATACATTTTAAAAGTTACGTTTCCCCGTTATCAAAAAAGATATTATGGTGTGGCCCGGTCATTGTTTTTTGCTCAAAATTCACAGGGAGATGTTTTTAAGAGTTATACGGAAATAGGAGAAGATATAGGTGCTATTGCCGTAAAAGATTTAGAGTCAAGAAAACTTAGAACCGCGGCTAAATCCATAGCCCGTTCTACGGGGCGATACTTAATTGAAAGGAAACAAGAGGAAACTCTACGGAAAAAACACGGAAAAGAAACAGCCGGATGGTTTAAATTTTTTAGTAATATTTTTAATTTGTTAGTTGAGAAAGCGGACATTAGATGCTGGAAAACATTGCCGGATGAAATAAGGATAGCAAGGTTAATACTCGACGCAGGAGAGTATAATTTTATAGTTAAGAATTTTAATTCCAGCGGCCGTTATTTAGGAGACTTTCATTTGGGAGAATTTCATTTATCTGCCGGTGAAAAAAAGTTTTTTTTAATACATACGGCAAAATAATAAAAAAAGGATAAAATGAAAAATAAAATTTTGGGTTTAATAGTAAATTTAAATATTTTTTTGTTAATCATCGGAGGTGCAATAGTGAATGCTGATACTACTAAGAATAATAATGAATACAAGCTTATCCCCAGAGAAATACTTTTTGGTAATCCGGTTAAAACGAGCCCGAAAATTTCACCTGATGGAAAAAAAATGGCTTATTTAGCGCCGTTGGGAAATGTTTTAAATGTGTGGGTAAAAACTATAGGTGATACCAATGATAAGATGGTAACAAATGATACAAATAGAGGAATCCGCCGCTATTTTTGGTCGGAAGATACTAAGTATATTTTTTATCTGCAGGATATCGGCGGCGATGAAAATTGGCGATTGTATAGTGTTAATCTGGAAACAGATAATATAAGAGATTTAACTCCTTTTGATAATGTACAAGTTAGGATTGAAGCTCATAACAAGTTTCATCCTCAAAAAATGCTTATTGGTATGAATAAGGAAGACCCTAAGGTTCATGATATTTATAATTTAGATGTAAAAACAGGAGAACTTACTCTCGCAGCCAAGAATCCCGGTAATATTTCATCATGGTTAGCTGATATTGATTTAAAGGTTCGGGGTGCCATGGTTGCAAATCCGGATGGAAGTTCAGGCCTTTTAATACGGAAAGACGAAAAAAGTGAGTGGAAAATAACTATCTCTTGGGATTTTGATGATACTTTAAGCAGCGGGCCTCTAAGTTTTTCAAAGGATGGAAAGTCGTTATATCTTTTTGATTCCCGTAATTCTGACACTACTGCTTTGGTAAATTTTAATATAGAGACCGGTAAGACTGAATTGATAGCCAAAGATTCTCACTATGATGTAAGCCGTATTTTGCTTAATCCCGATACTTATGAAGTACAGGCTGTTTCGTTTACAAAAGAACGAAACGAATGGGTTGTGCTTGATGAAAAATTAAAAGATGATTTCAAAAATGTGAGCATGTTGGCTGAAGGAGATTATTTTATTTATGATAGAGACAATGAAGACAAAAATTGGCTTATAGGAGTTACTGTTGATAACGGGCCGGTTAGCTTTTATTTTTATAGTAGGGATAAAAAAGAGGGAAAACTTCTTTTTTATAATAAACCGGATTTAAAAAATTACAAAATGTCTATTATGGAACCGATTTCCTTGAACTCTCGGGACGGACTTACTATTAATGGATATATAACCTATCCTAAAGGTGGTGAACGGAAAAAACTTCCTATTGTTTTAAATGTTCATGGAGGCCCTTGGGTTAGAGATACATGGGGATATAATCCTGAAGCTCAGTGGCTTGCTGATCGGGGATATGTGTGTGTTCAAGTTAATTACAGAGGGTCTAGCGGATATGGTAAAGAATTTCTTAATGCCGGAAATAAAGAATGGGGCGGTAAGATGCATGATGACCTTGTTGATACGGTTAATTGGCTGATTAAACAAGAAATAGCTGATCCTGACAAAATTTGTATTTACGGAGGCTCGTACGGAGGATACGCCGCTTTAGTAGGTGCAGCTTTTACTCCTGACGTATTTAGCTGCGCGGTTTCTATAGTCGGCCCGAGCAATTTGATAACTTTTATTGAGACCATACCTCCTTATTGGTCAACATTTCGTTCTATAATGTATAAAAAAGTTGGAAACCCTGAAACCGAAGAGGCATTTTTGAAATCAAGGTCACCATTGTTTAAGGTTCAGAACATAAAAATACCTATGCTTATCGCTCAAGGTGCAAACGACCCCAGAGTAAATAAAGATGAATCCGAACAAATCGTTGCTGAGATGAAACGCAGAAATATAGACCATAAATATTTACTTTTTGCTGATGAAGGCCATGGTTTCGCTAAACCGGAAAATCGGTTAAAGTTTTATGAGGAAGCGGAAAAATTTCTCGCGAAACATTTGGGCGGAAGGTATCAAAAAAAGTTGATTGACGAAAAGGAGAAGTAGAGAAATAAATAGTTTGCGGGTTGACGGGTTAACGGGTTGATGGGTTGACGAGTTTGCGGGTTGAATTAGTTTGTAGTTCATGATCTGATAGCTAATGGCCAATGGCAGAGGGGGCAAAAGATGTAAAGGACTTCCCAAGTTTCCCATTTACCTATAATAAATTTATCCACTGAATTTCTTTCCAAAACGTATCTTCTTGCTATAATATTTAAACGTGAAAAAGATCAACTCTAAAGCCCGAACAGTCAAAAAAAGCGGTAACTTTTCCGTGTATATAGTGGAATGTAAAGACGGGACATTTTATACCGGATATACTAATAATTTAGAGAAACGCCTCAAAGAGCATAACAATGATAAAAGAGGAGCTAAATATTTAAGAGGTAAGCGCCCGGTGAAATTAATATGGCGTAAGGAATATAGATATTTGTGTTATGCGATGAGGACTGAATATAGGATAAAACAGTTAAATCGAAAACAGAAGGAATTGTTGATTGGGGGAATGCTGTTGGATAAAGTAATGGCGAGAAAATTATGAAGCACTTCTGTTTATTTGATAATCTTAAACTATGCTGCGATAAATTTTAAGAATAGGAGGTTAATATGTCTTATCATTTTAAAAATCTTGTATTTGAGGGCGGCGGAGTTAAAGGCATTGCCTATGTTGGCGCAATGGAGATTCTAAAAGAAAAAGAAATACTGCAAAACATTAGACGTGTTGGTGGAACTTCAGCTGGAGCTATTAATGCTACGCTGCTTGCCCTTAATTATTCGAATACAGAGACAAAAAAGATTCTTTCTGAACTTGATTTTAATGATTTCATGGACAATTCATGGTTTGTATTAAATGATATCTGTAGAGTTTGGCGTAAGTATGGGTGGAATAAGGGTAAGTTTTTTAGAAAATGGCTAGGGGATATTGTCGAATCAAAAACTAAAAACAGTAAAACAACATTTAAAGAACTTTATGAGCAAAAGACTCAAAAAGGATTTAAAGATTTGTATATAATGGGAACTAATCTTTCAACTCATTTTGCTGAAGTGTTCTCACACGAGAAAACTCCTGACATGCCTATAGCTGATGCTGTCAGGATCTCCATGTCTATTCCGCTATTTTTTGCGAGCAAAAAAAGCGCCAGAGGCGATATCTATGTAGATGGGGGTGTTTTAGCTAATTATCCGGTTAAGCTATTCGATCGTGAAAAATATATTGAAGTTAATAAAAAAACTACAGAATATTATAAAACACATAATGAGGATTTATTTA
>JAUVUO010000046.1 GCA_030601015.1 Candidatus Omnitrophota bacterium
CCCAATTTCTCCGCCAACTTATCTCTGGAATTCCCAAACATAAAATAATCAATAAAATCTATAGCTAACCCCGGAGCCACACTACCCCGGCCCTTAACTCCCTCTTGAAATTTCCATCTTTTTCCTGTTGCCAACATTATCAATAGATTAGATTTTGATATCGGAGGGTCAGACTCCAATTTCAAATCAGGATTCTGCATATCACCTTTCAATTCAATATCTATCTTCACCCTTTCTACTTCAGCCTTTCCTTTAATACCAAATGCGATTTTATCTGTATCACCGGAGAAAAACACTTTACTTGGCTGAAGAATTATAACTGCGGTTTTATCCCCAAAAACTTTAGCCCTCTCTACCTGAACTTCCCCATAAATATTAATTCCCTTAAAAATATCTTTTAACTTCAAATCAAGAGTGGCTAAACACTCTTCAACTGTAAACTTATCATAAATAATCTTATCAATATTAAATTTCCCGCTTATCTCAGGTTCTAAAACTAAGCCTTTAACATAAACATCCAAATCTCGTATAGTACCAAAAATATTTTTAAATTTATTATCTACAGGAATTAAATTTACTATCTCTCTAACACTTATATATTTTGAATAAATATTAAAATCTAAGACACCCCTTTCTAACTTTCCATAAAAAAGAACATCTCCTAAATCCGGTAAACTTATTTTACCGTTATCAATTACAGTATGTACACTTTTTATATTAAATCCTGTAACCTGAAATTCAAAATTTTGGACTTTAATCCTGCTTCCCTCAGGTAGTCCTTCTAACCCAATTATTTCAATATTTTGCAATGATATCTTTTTAAATATACTCCCTTTTATAAATTCAATATTTATTTCTTCAGATTTTATATATCTGGGAACAA
This sequence comes from Candidatus Omnitrophota bacterium, assembly GCA_030601015.1. Taxonomy (GTDB): domain Bacteria; phylum Omnitrophota; class Gorgyraeia; order Duberdicusellales; family 4484-171; genus JAGLSE01. The sequence continues at coordinate 884 of JAUVUO010000046.1, forward strand.
CTAACTTAGTAATTAATTTCACCCCTACCGTGGTAAAAAAAACCAACCAGACACTAAAAATAAAAACAAAAAATATAGACAAAATTGTAATCAATTTTTTTTTCCTTTCCATAATATTAACCTCTTAAAAATTATTAATTTTTAAACTATTCTATAACTTATTTTAACATATGTAGACAACTATGGTCAAATAAAGACAATTAAATAGCCGATATTGTCCCTATTTGACATATATACTCTTAGGCAAGAATTATTTCGTAGAACTTATATCACTTAAGACTTAATTGCTCTTTTTTTCAAAAAAGCTTTTTTTTTCATTTCCTTTATTTCTTTATACTTCTCTTCTCTCTTATTCCAAGTCGTAAACCCGTCAACTCGCTAACATTTTTCCTTTATCTTTTTCCAATAAGTGCCACAACACTCCTTGGATTGGATATATAATAATTATTTTCTTTAAGCAATACCTCTTTATCCGGGTCAACAAAATCTTCTCCGCTTCTAAAACAAGTATCAATGACTCGATACCACTTCATCCCTGAATATTGCGGCAAAAAAACCTTATGTGAATTATTATCTCCGTTAAAAATAAAAAACAAATGATAATCTCTACGTTCAGAAGGACATTCACTGCCGTCTAGCTGATACGCTAAAATTTTTAATTCTTTATTATACCAGTCAGGCTTATTAACATTTTCTCCAAACCAGGTAACATCCAAAACATGATCTTTATCAGTATCTTTACCTAAAAGGAATGTTCTCCGTTGAAAGACAGTATAACTATTACGAAAAACAATTAGTTTTTTGCAGAACTCTAAGATATCCGAATTCTTTTGAACATACTCCCAATTTATCCAACTGATCTCATTATCCTGACAATAAGCATTGTTATTCCCTTTTTGTGTCCTCATAAACTCATCACCGCCATGAATCATCGGAGTCCCCAAAGAAAAAAACAAACAACAAAAAGCATTCTTTACCATTTGTTTTCTTAAACTTATAATTTCCGGAGCATCGGCCTCTCCTTCTATCCCGCAATTCCAGGAATAATTTTGATCTGAACCGTCCCTATTATCTTCACAATTATTTTCATTATGTTTGTTATTATAAGTAAAAAGGTCCGCTAACGTAAATCCATCATGACAAGTTATGAAATTAATGCTATTGTGCGGATACCTTTGATCATCTTCATACAAATCAGAAGAACCGGTAACTCTTCTGGCTAAATCTCTTATCTGGTCAGGATACCCGACAATAAACCGCCTCAAAGTATCTCTAAACTTACCGTTCCACTCCGACCAATTTAACGGGAAATTACCAACTTGATAAGACCTCAAATCCCAAGGTTCAGCAATTAATTTAACTTTACTTAATACAGAATCTTTTTTAATAGCATCAAAAAATATTGAGTCCTTACTAAATTTCCCTTTAATTCGGGCTAAAATAGTAGCTAAATCAAAACAGAAACTGTCTATATGCATTTCTTCCGCCCAATATCTCAAAGATTCAATCACAAAACGTAAACATTGCGGATGCTCTAAATTAAAAGTATTACCACAACCTGTATCATTTACATAAAACCGCTTAGGCTCGGAAACTGTTCCTTTCAAAGAATAATAAGCTGTATTATCTATACCTCTAAAACATAAAGTCGGGCCAAGTTCATCTACTTCTCCTGTGTGGTTATAGACAACATCTAATATAACTTCAATACCGGCTTTATGTAACTCCCGGACCAAAGTTTTAAACTCATTTACCTGACACCCTATATAACTTTGAGTAGAATACGAAGATTCCGGAGCAAAGAAGCCTATTGTATTATATCCCCAATATTCGGTTAACCCCATACTTTTAAGCCTGTCTCTTACATAAAACTCATGGACCGGAAGAAACTCTACGGCATTTATACCTAATTTCTTTAAATATGGAATTTTTTGGATAAACCCCAGGTAAGTACCTTTATGTTTAACTCCAGAAGAAGGGTGCGCTGTAAATCCTTTAACATGAGCCTCATAAATTATCAATTTTTCAGACGGTATATTAGGTGAAACATCATTTTGCCAATCAAAATAATCATCAATAACTATAGATTTACTAACAAACTTAGTATTATCTCTATGGTCAATTACAAGGTCTTTCTCTTTCGATTCTGCATCATACCCCAACAAAAGATTATCCTCATTAACTGCTTTACCGGTTAAAGCTTTAGCATAAGGGTCTATAAGTAATTTATTTTTATTAAACCGTAACCCCTTTGCCGATTCATAATCGCCTTTAATTTTATATCCATAAAGCTGTCCTGATTTTATCCCTGAAACAAAAACATGCCAAACATTATCCTTCCGATATTTCAACTTAATAATATCTGTAGGTTCACTATCATAATGATCGTCAAAAAAAAGCAAAAAAACTTCTTCAGCATGTTGAGAAAAAAGCGCAAAATTAACCCCCTCATCAGTCAAAGCCGCGCCTAAAGGATTATTTCGCCCCGGCAGAATTTTCTTCGTTGTATTATGTTCCAATCTCTCTACTTTAACCATATTTACCCTATTTACTAAAATTAATCAATATTTTGTATACCTTACGATATCGTCTTCTCCTAAGTAACTCCCAATCTGTACTTCAATAATCTTTGCTATTTTTTTCCCAGGGTTGTAAACCCGGTGTTTGGTATTTTTTGGCACAAATACGCTTTCATTCTTTTTAACTTTCTTTTCTTTTCCATCCACTAAAACAACTGCTTCCCCTTCAACTACATTCCAATGTTCACTGCGATATTTATGTTTTTGAAGGGATAATGATTTTTGAGGGTAAACCCCTATTTCTTTTACTTTATATCCTTTATGTTCATAAAAAACGGTGTAATACCCCCAAGGCCTATACACGGTTAAACTGTCTTTTGTGTGGCCTCTGCCCTTTTTGTTTATCAGGGAAACTAAATTTTTTACTTGGCCGGAACATCCTTTTTTAATTAACAGCAATGAATCCGCTGTGTCTATGACTAACACGTCTTTTAAGCCTAGGAGACAAACAAATTTATCTTTGGCATAAACAAAACAATCTTTTGAATCTACAAATTCCGCCTTACCAATGGCAAAATTTTCTTTTCCTTTTGCGTGAAAGTCTACAATACTATCCCAACTGCCTAAATCCGACCATCTAACATCAAACCGGACTACTGCCGCTCTCTTAGTTTTCTGCATAATGGCATAATCAATAGAGTCTGACTGTATTTCGTTAAAATGTTTGCGCATCTGTTCGTAGTTTGTATTATATTGCTTATAAAGTGTAGGTTGATATTTTTTGAGTTCTTCTTCTAATACTTGTTTTGATACACAGAATATACCGGCATTCCACAAAGCGCCTTTTTCTATCAAGGTTTGGGCTTTTTTAAATGAAGGCTTTTCAACAAATCTATTGATACGCGTGCCGCCGCTAATTTTATCGTCACCGCAAATATATCCATACCCTTCCTGAGGTGAACTGGGAGTAACACCAAAAACAACTATGTTTCCATTTCCGGCAACGGCCTTTGCTTTATTCAGGCACTTAATAAAAGATGTGACCGGCTCAATTATATGGTCTGAAGGAAACACGTAGATAACATCGGTCTTGTTGACCGGGGTGTGTTCTTCCATATATTTCATTGAAAGAAGTATTGCCGGAAGAGTATTTTTTGGCTCCGGCTCGAATATAACGTTGGCTATAAGTGCCCGTTTAATTTTTTTAGAAAGTTCATCGATTAACTCTATCTGATTATTAATCGTAAATTTATAATTCTTATGTGAAATCACAAAAATATCCCGGCCGGCAAAGTAGCATAGCAGACGTTTAATTGTAAGTTGAAAAAGTGAAAATCCGTCTTTAAACTCAACGAACTGTTTGGGATAGTTTTCCCGGGATAACGGCCACAACCGTGTGCCTTTACCTCCGGCAAGTATTAATGCTTTGGTTTTAATTAGTTTTTTTTTATTTTCTTTTTTCATTTAAGGTTACTCCTTACTTATCTGTTACTTCTGCCTTCGGAGATATTTACCCTGGGGTTGAAGCACGCCAACTCTTGGGACAAAATATAAAATTTAGTAATTATGGCGCTGTTGCTAAATTCTCTCCCAGGGTCATTCCAATGTCCATATCACCGATACGATAGGCATAACTATTCAGCGACATCAAAAATATGATTAAATAAACGAGCAGACTTGCTTTTATTTTTTTACATCTTTCAATCTTTGTATTATATCATCTTTTTTAGAACTCTCATTGCATTTTCGTAATATTTGGCTATTGAGAAACTTCTCTGAGGGGGGCTTTGCAAATGACGGAGGTATCGATAATCACTAGATGAGATATCGGTAATGATTGTGGGTGAGGATTGAACTTTGCTCTTGGTTATGAGGGTAAAAGATTATGTGTTGTTTTTCTCACTATATAGGGTTTATGATAATTGTTATTATTTACTACAATATTTGCTTGTTTATGCGGTTTATATTTTACTAAATAAGCTTTTTGTCCTGGTATATATCGTTTATAATATTTTTTCAGTAATTTATCATTTCCACCTAAACGTTCGTCATCTCTGAGCATAGCTCTGTTTATTATTGTTTCAAAAGAAGCATCTATAAATATTTTATAATCCCAATGGTGGTTTAACTCGCTGCAAAAAAGAAGAACTCCTTCAAAAATTAATATTGAATCCGGTTTCGCTTTTTTACAAGAAATATCAATATTTTCATTGGCAACAAAATTAAATAAAGACCTTTTATATTTTAATTGTCCTGTTGGGCCTAAAGGGCCTAAAACATTCTGAACGACTGCCCCATAATTAAAGGAATCTTCGACATACCCTTTAGATGAGTGTTCTCCTTGCTGATACCTAATATCCTGAGGATTATGAAACCCGTCTATTGATGCCCTAATAACATGTCTGCCAAGTTTTTTTAAGGGTTCTACTAAATCGTCAGCAAATCTTGTTTTACCTGAGGCGCTTACTCCGTCTATACCGACCCTTACCGGATGCGGCAATTTAATACTATTGATAGCTTTGACAGTTTCTAAAAGCACTTTTCCTTTCATATAATAAATATTTTTCTAATGTTAAAATTTAATTTATGACTCTTTTTCTTTTAATTTAATGCCTTCATCCTCTATAAAAATAATCTTTTTTTTATACAGTGCACCTATAGCTTTTTTATATATTTTTTTACTGATACCAAACATATCATAAATAACTTCCGGAGAGCTTTTGTCGCTTACGCGAATGAACCCTCCTTTTGCTTTTAGTTTTTCCATTATTATTTCAGTAAAATCTTTCACTGCGTCATAACCCGGTTTATGCAAACAAAGATCGATTTTACCGTCATCCCGTACTTTTTTAATATATCCCTTTATTTTTTTCCCTTTCTTTAAAGGCTGAAAAACCTCGTTTTGATAAAGCATACCCCATTGACAATTGTTAATTATAGCTTTATACCCAAGATCCGTACTGCCAAATATTAAAAGATCTACTTCCTGTCCCTCTTTGAAATCAAACCTTTGGTTAACAAGGAATTTATCCAATTTAGATGACGCGGCAATACGCCGGCTTTTATCGTCAAGATAAACAAAAACAATATAGGATTTACCTTCTTGCATCTTTTGTTTTTGCTCACTAAAGGGTACCAACAAATCTTTTTGTATGCCCCAATCAAGAAAAGCTCCTACCTGGTTGACTGAAATAACTTTTAGGAAAGCAAAATCTCCGACCACGGCCTTTGGACTTTGAGTAGTAACAGCTATCCCACCTTCAGAATCAGAATATATAAAAACCTCAAGCACATCCCCGGTTTTACAATTTTCAGGCACATATCTTCCAGGCAAAAATATCTTACCAAACTCTTCTCCATTAAGATAAATGCCAAAATCTTCTTTATCGGCAATTTTCAGTTTATTTATTTTTCCTATTTCTATCATACAAAAAAGATACGAATCAAATTAAAATTTACTACATTAAATTTTTAACTGTTGTTTCTTCTGAGTCCTGACAAGCATTAATCCCAAAATACAAATAATATAAAGTTCCTACTAAAAAAATTAACCCCCTAAAAGGGATAGCAAAACTTGCAAGGTCAAAAAACATTCCCAATATAATAAAAGGAGTTATCGCCACTGTTGACAACCTCAAAACTGTCATATAAGTTAATTTTTTATCCAACGTGTTAACAAATATCATTCCAAGTCCGGCATAAATTAACAACTGGATAATTTTAAAAACAAACAAACTGATTAACATTATCGGACCCAGAATCCACATTAATTTTTTTTGAACAAAAATCATCCACTTATCAATTTTATTCCGAGTCAAAACAAAATCCTTTTTTATTTCTGAATATACATACATTTTTGTTTCTAAGGAATTCTCTTTAAACAATCCTCTGTCTTTCATAAATAGTCCCAAAGCTTTTGTATTATCTAAATTTTTCGTCTTACCGGTTGTATCTATGATAATAAGCGGGACACCTGTCCCAGGATCTGTTATAGTATATGGCTGAGGTTCATCTACAGACAATATGCCTTTTGAAAAAGTCATTTTTGGAATCTGATTTACTATTTTAGGTGCTTCTTCTTCTATGTATTTGTTAATTCCTGATTGCATATTTATGGTTATCGGAATTAAACAAACAGCCAAAATCAAAAACAAATAAAGAAACCCCGTACCTTTCCAGTTCACACTAACATCCCGATACAATCTTTTTGAATAAAAAGAAAATACAGGGATATGAATCATAGAATACTCTTTACCCATACATCTCCACCTCCTCAATGAGACTTAGACTTTTTTTCAAAAAAGTCTGTAGCTCGAATTGAATCCCTCCGGAGTTAGTGTGAAAAGTCGAAGACATTTTACACTATATACAGCGAGGAGGGACAAGGTTAATAAAATAAAAAATTCCATAATTCTTCAGAGACTTAGTCTTTTTTTCAAAAAAGTCTGTAGCTCGAATTGAATCCCTCCGGAGTTAGTGTGAAAAGTCGAAGACATTTTACACTATATATAGCGAGGAGGGACAAGGTTAATAAAATAAAAAATTCCATAATTCTTCAGAGACTTAGACTTTCTTAAAGAAAATTTGTACTTGAACCATTGATTTTCAACCATGTTTTAAGAATTATCGCATGTTTAAGGCTATTTGTCCAAAAATATTTGAAAAAATAAAAAAGGTTACCGAATTAGTGAGCTAGTACAACAGCGACTATTTTAATTAATAAAGAATAATTTTAGAATCAGTTAATTCAACACGGAAAATTTTTACCTCGTTAATCTTTTTCTGTTATTCTTTGTGGCTCTGTGTCTTTGTGTGAGTTTTATTTATTTTATTATTTATAATATATATTTGAACAAAAGTGTTACCTGCTTACTGAGAATTAACAACAGCGACTATTTTATTTTTTTGAATTCTGGATTGCCCGATCAAGACGGGC
>JAUVUO010000241.1 GCA_030601015.1 Candidatus Omnitrophota bacterium
GAACCCGGAAGTGGAAAAGACTGTCTTTTTGGTATTTTAAGAAAAGATCATTTCTTGGTTTTCCCTACCAATTTGGAAAGAAGATGTACTAAAATATCCATTGCTGCTCAAAGCCTCTACGAGAAGAGTAGTCCTTCAAAAATATGGGTTACGGATGGTTATATTGATCTTTCTGAAACTAAATTTGAAGAAATTGGTGATAGAACAGTTAAAACTTCGGGATCACGCTTTATACCAACACCTTCTTCTCGTCTTAAAGTTGAGGGGGTACGTTTTATAGGCTTCCGATTTATTTCTATAGCAGGAACAAGAGATCCTTATTTTATTTCTTCTCTTCTAAAAGTTGAGAATGAAGTTAAAAAACAAATACGCGAGAATTTTTCTCAAACAAAAGAAGGTAAGGATTATCTTGTTCGTTTTATTAATTATGGAATTGATGGGGTTATGACTGGAAATTTGGATGAGATAGCCGGTGAAGTCGGAATCGTCATGGAAGTTATTGCAAAGGATAAAGAATTAGCTAAAACCATTATGGCATTCACCCGTTCCACTTTACTACACATTGACTATAAAGGAAGAAAGGCTACAGCTGGAAATTTGGCCATTCTTTTTTCACCCTCTGATTTTGATGGCGGTAAAGTTTACGAATTTTCAGTACATCATTTAATTGAAGTAGCATCAGAAAAAGAAGTCTATAAAATTTTGTGAAATTTTTTAAATTGATAATTTTATAAAGAGGATAGTTGTTAAACAATCATCCTCTTTATGGTTTTTCGATAAGGGATAATTTTTTACAAAATAATAAAAGGGCAAGTAAGTAAGATATAATAAAAGTAATTTTTATATCATTTTCATTACATTTTTAGAATATTTCCTAACTAAAAATATTATTGCGGCTAAGGATTAAGTAATTAAGTATATTTAGAATAATTCGTAAAACGGGTGTAAAAAATATAACTTAGAAGGGAAATATTGCTAAAATTGTGTTATAATAAACGGGAAATAAAAATGAAAAGTTATGAAATCATTTATAAAACTTATAATATATTACATATTGCGCGAAGTGAAAAATGCTACAAAAAACTAAAAAACTTACTATTAAAAAATCAACCGAAGAAATACAAACTTGGAAAGATAAGAGAAAAGCTGTCATTTTAGCCCATGTCTATCAACCGGGCGAGATTCAGGATATTGCCGATTTTATCGGTGATTCCCTCTATCTCAGCCAACAAGCAGCCCAAACCAAAGCTGAGGTCATCCTCTTTTGCGGAGTCCAGTTCATGGCCGAAACCGCCGCAATCCTCTCCCCGAAGAAGATCGTCCTTTTGCCGGAGATGCATGCCGGCTGTTCCATGGCCGATATGGCCACTGTAGAAGAGGTTAAGAAAAAGATTCAAGAGATGCCCCAGGCCACGGTTATCTCCTATGTCAATTCCTTTGCCGCCGTTAAGGCTTTAAGTGATTATTGCTGTACCTCTGCCAATGCGGTAGAAGTCGCCCGGGTCGTCTCCCCCGATCAAGAAATCCTCTTCATCCCGGATAAGAACCTGGGTCAGTTTGCCGCCACCCGGAGCAGGCGCAAGATCACCCACTGGCGTGGCTATTGTGCTGTCCACAATAACTTGAGCAAAAAGACGGTGTTAAAAATGAAACAGGAACACCCCCAGGCCCTACTTTTGGTCCATCCGGAATGTCCGCCGGAGGTCTGTGCCCTGGCCGATTATATTGGCAGCACCAAGGGGATCCTCGATTTTGTAAAAGGCAGCAAGACTTCAGAATTTATCATTGCCACCGAGATAGGTATCCTCTATCCCTTGCAAAAAGCCCATCCGGACAAATATTTTTATCCGGCCTCCGAAGAGATGGTCTGTCCGGATATGAAATTAATCACTTTAGAGAAGGTGCTGGCCTCATTGAAGAGCTTGACTCCCCAGGTGAGGGTCCCGGAAGCCATCCGGAAGAAGGCCTTAATCGCCTTAGAGAGAATGTTAGAGATATCAAAATAACTTTGGAAAGGAAAGAAGATGTTACCACGTTATCTGCTCAATTTTGACCTCACACACATGCAAAAGAGCTATAGTGATTTTCTGGTTGTTGATTCCGGCATTACCGGTCTGTATACTGTCTTGAAATTTTATCCCTAGGTGTTATGGTTATTATTGTTTTATTCATTAGTAAATGATTTAATTTTTTAAATTAGATAAATCCAACATATCTCAGTCAAAATGAATGCAATAATTTAAGAAACAAAAACAACTAAAGCAGTAAAAATTTAAGATAAAAAACTAAGTTATTAAAAGGTTATTCAATCGCACCTGATAGAACGTATAACTAGTAATATTTAATTAACTAATTATTTTCTATATGAAACAGAGAGGTAAAAATGAAAATAAAATACGGTAAAGAGGAAATTCGATTACCAATTGAAGATAAAAATATAATAAAAATATTAAACTTAGAAAAACAAGAAGTTCTATTAAATCCGGAAAATAAATTGAGAGA
>JAUVUO010000037.1 GCA_030601015.1 Candidatus Omnitrophota bacterium
AAATAGCTTTTGTTTGGGACTTTAAGGCTTTATTAAAGCTCTATCTATATATAAAAAAGAACAGATTTGATATAGTCCATGTTCATTCGCCTAAAGCTTCGTTTTTAGGAAGATGGGCGGCATATTTCGCTGGGGTTAGTAATATTGTTTATACTGTGCACGGATGGCCTTTTCATAAATATATGCCGTTACGGAATTATAATATTTTTCTTTTTATAGAGAAACTATCCTCAAGGATAACTAAAAATATAATATTAGTTTCACAGTCGGACGTAGAGATAGGCTTAAAGAATAAGATCTTATCTAAAGGTAAATTTTGTTTAATCCATTATGGTATAGAGACAGAATGTTTTGAAATGGCCGGTGAAAAAAGAAAATTGAATCAAATATCAAATACGATAGTGACTGTTTCATCATTTAAACCCCAGAAAAACATTTTTTGTTTTTTAGAAATGGCTAAGATAATTTTAAAAAAGAAACAGGATGTGGAATTTATTATTTTAGGAGATGGGCCTCTGAGAGGAGAAGTGGAAGATGAAATTAAGTGTATAGGGCTTTCCGGAAAAGTTATTTTAAAAGGATGGGTAGATGATGGTTCAGTTTTATTTAGGGATAGTTTAATTTTTGTATTAACATCTTTGTGGGAAGGCTTGCCAGTATCATTAATTGAAGCTGTTATTTCAGGTATTCCTGTAGTAGTGACTGATACCGGCGGAGTTTTTGATATAGTGACTGAAAACAAACAAGGACTAATAGTAGAACCGTTAAATGCTGAACAATTGGGGCAATCTTGTTTAAAAATACTTGATAATTATAAAGAATGGGCGGAAATAGTTAGAAGAAGTAGAGGGTTTATTGATGTATCTTACTGGTCAGATAAAAGAATGATAAAATTAATAGATCAAGTTTACAAATAATTTTTTATGCTGAATTTTTGTTGAATATAATAATATCTTGATAAATAATGCAAAATTAGTTAATATAAAATATAATAGTTGCTTTATTGACAATAATTATTTGATAGTATTGAAGAATAATTAATTTATAAAGGAATTTCAAGGTGGATAATTTATTAGTTTTTTTATCATCATTTATTTTAGGGATAGTTTTTATAAATTTTTTTAAAAAATTATCGTTAAAATTTAATCTTTTTATGTCAAAGAAAGAGATACCGTTTATCGGGGGATTAGGCGCGGTAATTCCTTTTCTTATATGCTACTTTTTTTATAAAGCCCTAATGGTGGGGAATATCGTTCCTTTTCAATTTTTATGGATTATAATTTTTTCAATAATTTTATTTGTTATTGAATTTATAGATGATTTAAAAGATTTCTCTCTTAAAACAAGGATAATAATTCAGGCAGTATTTATTTTTTTAGTGTTATCTAAAATTAAAGGCATAGATATTTATTTTTTACCGCAATGGATAAATTATATTTTATCTTTTTTGTGGATAATGGGGATTACAAATGCTTTTAATCATTTAGATGTTGGAGATGGGCAATGCGGCGGTATTTCTTTAATAATTAGTTTAGCCTTTTTGATTGTATCGATTTTAATTGGCAATCCTTTAATGGTTATTATATTTTTATGTATTTGCGGCGTAATGTCAGCGTTTCTTTTATTTAATTTGCCGCCTGCCAGAGTTTTTATGGGTAATTCCGGCAGTCATTTTTTTGGTTTTTTATTTGCTGTTTTAAGTATGTATGGCGATTATGCCACTTTAGAAAAACCTATAGTGTTGATACTTCCGGTATTAGTTCTGGGATTTCCTATTATTGACACAATTTTTTTAATTATTATACGTATTAAAAAAGGATTGTTGCCTTTAAAAAAGAGTGATGATCATATGTTTTTATGCTTATTGTCCTCCGGGTGCGATATTAAAGAGTCTTTATCTAAAATTTATATCGTAACGTTGTTATGGTGTTTATGCGGGATTTTTTTAATATTTAATATTAATGTTTTTTTCTTATTGTTTTTATTTCTTGCTTTTATATTTACCTTTAAGCTAATCTCTAAAGTTTTATTCATTCGATAATCCACGGACACATTCCCGTATTATTGTTTATAATTAGGAGTTTTGCAGGAATTTGAGGCTGTAATACCTAAAATTATCCACCACAAAAATGATGTTTGGGGTATAAAAAAACTGAAATCTATGATATTATGCAGCAGAAAAGATATCCCGCATATTAAAATTCCTAATAAATAATAATTTTCTTCTTTTATATTTATTGTTTGTATACTTTTGGTAACAAAAATAAAAATTAATCCCAAAAAACTTAATATGGTTAGAATGCCGGTTTCGGCCCACATTTGTAAATATGAATTATGAGCATGTAAAGTCTGTGAATTAGGTAGATAGAATTTCCCTATACCTGTCCCTTTTAATGGATATTTTTTTATTAATGTAATAGTTTCTTTCCAATATGATTTTCGTTGTTCTATAGAAAACATGGGCATAGTTTGTTTGAGAGATTTTTGAGAATTAGAAAAACGATTATTCGAATCCGTTCGCGAGAACAGTGTAGTAAATATAATAATACAAACTATAATAGGGAAAATAATAGCTTTTTGGTTTAATGTTTTTCCTAACAGGAAAAATAATATAATTGCGATAAAAAGGGTTAACCATCCACCGACCGATTTCGTAAGGAATAGAGTTAGACCTGCTGTAAATAATGAAATAATACTTATTATAAAGAGTAGATCTTTCTGTTTTTGTTTTATTTTTTGAATGATTATTCCTATAGAGATGATAATTATCATTACAAGGTAGTTGGCAAGCAAGTTTGGGGATATAAATGGAGAAAAAGCCCTATTTCTTGAAATAAATTCTTGAGCGAAAGCATAATTTATATTATTGCTTTCTAGATATTGTAAAGTATACTTTGAAATTATAAGTAGAGAACGGAAACTGTATAAAGATACTGTTATCGCGCTTAATAATAAAGTAATAATTAGCTGGTTTGTCTTTTTTTTTTTAATCGAGGATACTAAATAAAATAAAAATAATAAAGGTATATACTCATATCCTCGAGCCAAGCTTATATATGAATTTATGTTTAAAATAACAGATAAAAAAATAGTTGAAAAAAATATTAAGACAAATATGGTTAGAATATTGGTTTTAACTTTATTTTTAAATAAATAAATAGAAGCGGCTAAAATAAAAAGAGTGTTTGTAAAAAAAAATAAACGAGGAAAAGCGTAAGATGAAATAAGGGGATACAGGAATATAAAGAATAAAATAAATTTCCAAATTATATTTTCTAACATTAGCATAATTTTTTTATCATACGAATAATTGAAATTATGAGTTTAGTCTATCCCGTGGAAGAAATTGGCCAAAATTATTTAAGTTTACTTTTTACTATTTTCAAAAAGAGGATCAGTATAACCATCTTCTTTAAGCCTATCATAGAATGAGGGAGGGGTTCCTGTGTATACCATTTTTCCGCCTTTACGGACAAAAATTTTTCTTAATGAGAATATTGGTTCATTATTCTTGACTACTTCAGCTATTTCCATTATTTTGCGGCTGCCGTTTTTTAATCTTGCCATTTGAATAATTAAATCAACTGCCAAAATTGTTTGCCGCATCGCAACCTCTGAAGTTATATTTGAATTACCTAATAGAGTGAGTACTTGCAATCTTTCTAAACAATCAATACATGAGTTACTATGGATAGTACATAACGATCCTTGTTGTCCGGTATTCATAGCTTGGATTACATCTAATGCTTCGTCTCCTCTTACTTCGCCTAATATGATTCTACTGGGGCGCATGTGAAGGCTATTTTTAACTAATTGGCGCAAATCAATCTCCCCTTTTCCATCAATACTAGGCGGCCGGCATTCCATTGATACGACATGAGGATGTTCAAGATGTAATTCCCGGGTATTTTCGATAATAATAACTCTCTCATCTTTGGGGATAAAACACCCAAGAGTGTTTAGTAATGTGGTTTTTCCAGCTCCTGTTCCACCTGATATAATTATATTTGTTCGTTCTTTTACGCAAGCCTGTAAAAAATTTGCAATTTGGGAATTAAGAGTATCTAATTGTATTAGTTCTTGGATATTTAGAGTATGAAAGTCAAATTTTCGTATTGTGACTATTGGTATTACTGAAATTGGTGATCTCACTACGTTTACACGCGAACCGTCATTCAATCTGGCATCCGCGTAGGGTTCTAATTCTGTAACTCGTCTTCCAGCTGAAGATAATATTTTGTCAATAAAAGAGAGAAGCTGCTCATCATTAGAGAATTTAATATCAGTGAGACACAATTTTCCTTTTCGTTCAGCATATATTTGATTATGCCCATTTATCATTATTTCAGTTACCAAAGGGTCTTTTAACAAAATATCAATTGGGCCGTGGCCTAATATTTCTGAAGAAAGAGTTTCGGCTATCTGCTGTTTTTCGTTAGAGTCTAATTTATTTTTTACCACGGATTCGGTAATTTTCCGGATAACTTTTTTTACTGCGGCAGGATCTACATCTTGGATATTTGCAGGTAAACTTTTTACTAATCTAAGTTTGATTTCATGTTTATAATTCGCGATTTGATTATTCATCGGTTTTTTTGAAAATTTCTTCAGTAAAGGATACTCCTTGTTTTTTCATAACATTAAAAAAAGTGGGAATATTCCCGGTAGCTGAAAAATAACCTAGGACATTTTTATTTTTGTCGACACCTGTCTGTTTGAACGCATAAATATCTTGTAACCCAATATGGACTTCATCTATCATTCCGGTAATTTCTGTAATCTGCGTGATTTTTCTTGTACCATCGGATAAACGGGCAGTATGTACTATAATATCAATGGCAGAAGCAATCATTTCTCTAATAGCACGTAAAGGTATCTCAATTCCACTCATAAGAATTAGGGAATCTAACCTTGATAAAACATCATGAGTTGAGTTAGCATGCAGTGTAGTCATTGACCCGTTATGTCCTGTATTCATTGCTTGTAACATATCTAAAGATTCGGGGCCGCGGCATTCACCGATGATTATTCTATCCGGCCTCATGCGGAGAGAATTTTTGAATAAATCACGAACAGAAATTAATCCTTTACCTTCTATGTTTGAAGGCCGGGATTCCAATCTAACCCAATGTTCATGTTTAAGTTTTAATTCAGCCGCGTCTTCTATTGTTATCAGCCGTTCACCTAAAGGAATGTATTCAGATAATATATTTAGAACTGTCGTTTTACCTGAGCCGGTTCCTCCCGAAACGATTATATTTTTTCTAGTTGAAACACATGCCTTTAAAAAGATACTCATTGTTGAATTTAAAGCATTAAAATTTAATAGATCCTCAGTAGTAAGACGCTGTTTACCAAATTTCCGGATAGTTAGAGTAGGCCCGGTTAAAGATAATGGAGGTATAATAGCATTAATACGGGATCCGTCTACCAGACGGGCATCAACCATTGGATTTGATTCATCTATCCTTCTACCCAAAGGCGCAATGATACGTTCAATGACCTGCCGTACTTGTTCGTTAGTGGAAAAACTTTTATCAGTAAGTTTCAACCGGCCATTTATTTCAGCATAGATATTGTCTTTATTATTAACCATTATGTCAGTAATAGATTCATCATTGAGCAAATCTTCTAACGGGCCCAGGCCAAAGGCTTCATCAAGGATTTCTTTAATAAGTCTTTCACGTTTTTTTCTTGTTCCAATCAGAGTTCCGGTTTCATCGGCCAAAGCATTGTTTATCGCGACTCTTGTTTTAGTATGTAATTTATTTAATTCTTCTTCATTTGAAGCTAGAACATCTAATCTTCTTAGATCTACTTCGCGGATTATTCTTTTATGTACGCGTTTTTTTAAAGCGTTTCTCAAATCTTCTTTTTTGTCGACTTTTCTTAACAGAGAAGGATCTAAAGTGTCTATTAAACTGTCTTCTTCAATTATATTGCTGCCTAAAAGGGGGATAGATATGTTGCCTTCCAGGTCATGACGAGGTGTAAAATATGAAGGGTCACTTATTAAAAGTTGAGATAGTTTGTTTAAGAAAATACTTATTTGACAACGCGGATTCTCAAATACCAATGGGATTTGGCGATTTAAAGAAGAACATACAATTTTCCCTTGGGAGGGTATATGAGCAGCTATCTCTGTTGGTATAGCAAGTTTTACTTCTTGCCAAGTTACTCCGCCGAGACTTTCAGATCTATTAAGAATTAATTTTATCATTCTTAAAGGAAACGAAAAATATTGCAGTTTTTCTACAGTATCTTTAATTTTATGGACAGATAGAAGGTCAGGGTTAACAATAAGCAAAATTAAAGTCGAATATTCTAATATAGATATTAAAAGCTTTGAAAAATTTCTTCCGGCATCAATAATTATGAATTCATAATCGGTTTTTAAATCTTCGATGATTTTTTGAAGAAACTCTCCTTTTAAAAGCGATCTTTCAGGGATTTTTAATATAATGGGGATAAAATCAAGTGTGTCAGAGAAACTGTGAATATAATCTTTTAATAGGACAGGGGAATAATTATTTTTTTCCCAAGAAGATACAATATCCACTATTGCTTTTGTAGGATGTAAATTTAAAAGTTTGGACATATCTCCGGGTAAATCAAAGTCCATGTCCATGAGTAATATTTTTTTTCCTACTAATTGCCCTGACATGCTTACTGCAAGGTTAGTTGAAAGAAATGTTCTTCCAACACCACCTTTAGGGCTGAATATAGAAATAACTTGTCCCATAAATATTAGTTTACTTTAAATTATAAATAATAGGAACGTTTATCCATATTTCTTCTCTTTCAATTTCGGAAGGGAAAGATGGATACGGAGACGCTTGTCTAATTATTTTTAAAGAATTTGTATCTAAAACTTCATAGCCTGACGGTTGAGTTATTTTAGCGTCTAGTACCTGTCCGACTGAAGAAAGCTGAAGAGCCAATTGAACAGAACCTTCTAATTTTTGTTCCTTTGCTTTAGCAGGATAAATAAAAGCATTTTTAATTTTTTCAGCTACCTGTTGTACATATTTATTTAGTATTGCCTTGCTGATTCTATTTTTTTGAATCTTTTTTAAAGCAGTTTTTTTCTGAGTAGGTGTTCTTTCATCATGAGATCCTTGACTGCTATGTTTTTTAGCATCAGGATCTATGATTGTTGGGGTTAGAGCTATAACCAATTCAGTATCAGATAACTTTGAGGTACCGCCGCCTGTTTCGATTTCAGAATTTCGAAACAGTATTCCTAAAATAGGTATGCTGGATAAAAATGGAAATTTTTTAATTGTTTCCGTAGATTTTTGTTTGATTAACCCTCCTATAACGAGGGTTTGCGCATCATTTAGAACCAATTCCGTGGAAGTTGTTCGTTTAGAAATAGGATAAGCTTTAGCTGTAGGTTGTGTTGTAAGTCCGAGGATAATAGCATCTTCAATGTCACTAACTTCGATATTTAATGCTATTTTAATTCTATTAGTTCTTGAAATTACAGGATTTATTGTTAATTTAATGCCATACTCTTTATATTCGACTTCTGTTGCTGTTTCCAAGCCCGATGAGCTGGAAGTTATGGCTTGACTTGTTAAAATTGGAATTTCACCACCCACTAGGAGTTCAGCTTCTTTTCCGCTTTGGCAGACAAGGCGAGGCCTTGACAGAATACGAGCTTTACCTTCTGAAATTAAGTAATTGATTTGAGAGGTAAAAGCTGTTCTAGACCAATCTGTTATCCTAAAAAAGGCATCAGGAATTCCGGCTAATGTACTCCATCTAGCGGCTTGTTCGGTTAGAAAAGCGCCAGTTGGCCATTCTATTCCGATATTTTCCGAGGCACCTTTGTTTACTTCTAAAATATCAATTTCGATTTGGATACTTTTATCATCTTCTTTAAGAGCGGCAAGATTAATTATTTTTTCTCCATAATACTCTAATATTTGGTCAATCCTTTCCAGGTCTTCTTCAGAAGTAACATGTCCGAGAATTAGGATTTTACTTTCGTTTTTTGCAATCTTGGTATAAATGTTGGGTAAATCAATAGCTTTTATCAATTCATCAATTGATGTTCTTATTAAAGTTATATCTTCAACTAAAACATGTATCAAAAGGGTATGCTCGCCATCTGAATCTTTCCAACTTAACTTTGTATAACCGCTATTTATGGCAGCTACAATTATTAAATCATTTTCGGCTGAAGTGATATCTGCAATATGAGGGATTGATATAGAAGCTCGTTCCAATTGGTTAGCTTTAAAAGTTTTAACATCTCCTACATACATTATGGTCTGGCTGTTTTTTTCAAATAACAAGGCTAACTCGCTATTAGTTAAAACTTGAGCGTTAGAATGTGTTAATGCTATAAAACAAAGACATATTGATATAAATATACATTTAAACAAATTCGTCATCTTTTACCCTCCTTAGATAAAGGAAACATTTCTTTTTTGTGGCCGTGGTATATTTCAATGGTTCGTCCCGGCTTTTTATTTAAATATTTCATAAGTGTATTCCAGTTTACGGATTTTATGTATTCTTCATCATCCCCTGAAGCTCTTAGAGCTAATGTTATAGTTCCTCCTTGACTTTGAACGAATGAAAGAAACATTGTTTGATTGTAATTCAAAATTAAAGAAACAGTTTCTCTTGATTTTATTGATGGATCATCACTGTTTAAATTCAATTCTTCACCTATTGTAAAAATAGAAATTTTTTGAAACAGCGAAATAGTGGTTGGGCCGTATTTTGATATTTCAATATAGTCAGGTAACTGTATGCTATCTAACTCTGGTATAGTAGCGAACACATCCACTTCGCTTCCCGGTTCAATTAAACTAATTATTGAATCAAAGTTTTCGATAATTATAGGTACAGCCTTTTTTCCTTCAGGAATTTGTTCGGCAAGTTCAGATATGTTTTTTTTTGGTTTATATTTTTTTAATTTTTTTGAAAGAATTTGTTTTCCTTGAAGCAAAGGCTTAAACGTGACATACCCTAAAACTTTCTCTAAAGCTGTAACAGCG
>JAUVUO010000229.1 GCA_030601015.1 Candidatus Omnitrophota bacterium
ACTCAAAATACTTTTATGATAGGAGTATATCCTGGAATAACTGAAGAAATGTATGCTTATGTTTTTTCAGTTATTGATAAATTTTTTAAAACTGAAAGGAGAAAAGCTTGAATAAGAAAAATATATTAGTAACCGGCGGCGCCGGCTTCATTGGAAGTGAATTTGTTAGGCAGGCAATTGTAAAAGGATATAAGGTTATAGTTGTAGATAAACTAACTTATGCCGGTGATTTGGAGAGGCTTAAAAAAGTAGAAGGTAGATATAGTTTTTATAAGGAAGATATATGTAACAGGGCTAAAATAAAAAATATTTTTAAAAAGGAGAAACCCGACTCAGTGGTTAATTTTGCGGCTGAAACACATGTTGACCGCAGTATTCAGGATGCGTCTCCTTTCATAGAGACTAATATAAAAGGGGTTCAAGTTATTCTGGATATTTCAAGAGAATTTGAAATAAAAAGGATAGTTCATATATCGACGGATGAGGTTTACGGGGAAATAAGAAAGGGTGATTTTTATGAAGATTCTGTGCTGCAGCCTAATAGCCCTTATGCCGCTTCTAAGGCCGGAGCGGATTTGCTTATAAAATCTTATATAAGAACATATAAGTTTCCGGCTATTATCGTAAGGGCTTCTAATAATTATGGGCCATGGCAGTATCCGGAAAAGTTAATTCCGGTTGTAAATTATAAGGCATTGAAAAATAAAAAAGTTCCGGTTTACGCTAAAGGGTTAAATCGTCGGGAATGGTTGTATGTTTCGGATTGTGCCGAAGGTGTTTTACGAGTTTTAGAAAAAGGGAAAATCGGGGAAATTTATAATATAGGTTCCGGTATAGAGAAAAAAAATATAGAGGTGGTAAAAAAAATCCTTAAGCTTTTATCAAAACCCGAAGGCTTGATAAGTTTTGTTAAAGACAGGCCGGGCCATGATTTTAGGTATAGTTTGGATTTTTTAAAGATAAAAAAAATAGGTTGGTATCCTAAGGTCGGATTTGAGGAAGGTATTACAAAAACTGTAGATTGGAATAAACAAAATTTGAAATGGATTGAAAAAAAAATTTATAAGAATAAGTAAAGAGTTAAGAGAAAATAATTATTTTTCAAAGGGATGGCTATGAAAATCTTAGATTTAGGCTGCGGCAGCAGTAAACATCCAAATAGTATTGGAGCTGATATAAATTTAAATTCAGAGGCGGATGTTATATGCGACTTGAATCATCCGGCTTATCCTTTTAAAGATGATTGTTTTGATATGGTAGTTTCTAAACAGGTATTTGAACATGTTGACGATGTAGAGTCAGTATTAAAAGAAGTTTATAGGATTTGTAAAAATAAGGCTAAAATTATTATACAAGTTCCTCATTTTTCCTGTTTCTATTCTTATGGAGACCCAACCCATAAGAGATGTTTTTCTATATTTTCTTTTGATAAAATAGCACCGCGCTGCGGGGTTAAAATTTTAGTTAAGAAACTTACATTTCATAAGGCTTTTAGAAGATATAAAATTAATTTTTTGGCGAATAAATTTTCAGTAACCTATGAGCGGTTCTGGGCTTTTATTTTTCCAGGTGAGCATTTGCATTTTGAGTTAGAAGTAATTAAATGAAAAGGAGTATATAAAAGATGGAATTTAAAGAAAAGGATGAAATAATCAAAGCCAAACTATCAGTAGTAATTCTAACTAAGAATGAAGCGGAAAGAATTACCGATTGTATAAATTCGGTTTCAGCCTGGGTGGATGAGGTGATTATTATTGATGATGAATCTTCGGATAGTACTAGAGAAATAGCTGAAAAATTAGGAGCAAAGGTCTTGGTTAAAAAAATGGATATAGAAGGAAAACATAGGAACTGGGCCTATTCCCAAGGGAAAAATGAATGGGTTTTAAGTATAGACGCTGATGAACGGGTTACAGAAGAACTTAAGATAGAGTTAAGTAATCTTTTGACCTCAACTCCCGAACATAATGCTTATACAATACCGAGAAGAAATTTTATCGGTGATTATTGGATAAGATGGGGCGGCCAATATCCGGCAGCACAAATTAAATTATTACGAAAAAATAAATTTAAATGGGAAGAAGTGGAAGTTCATCCCCGGGCCTTTTTAGACGGAGAGTGCGGACACCTAAAGGGTGATCTAATTCATTATACTTATCGTGATTGGTCGGATTTTTTGAGAAAATTAAATTATCAGACAACGCTTGAAGCAAAAAAATGGCACAAGCTTTCTTTAGAGAATCCCCAAAGAGCCCGCTATAAAATGAATTTTGTTCATGCTTTATGGAGAACAGGAGATAGGTTTTTTAGAGCTTATTTTGCAAAGAAAGGGTTTAAAGATGGATTTATTGGGTTTATGGCGGCATATTTTTCTTCGCTTTATCAAATGGTCAGTTATGCTAAGTATAAAGATATTGTGAATCCGCGGTCAGCAAGCCACAAATAAAAAAGATGAGAGAGTTTAAAAAGTTGGCGAGTTCGCGGGTTATACGAGTTATCGGGTTGAAATAGCTAATGGCTGATAGTTGATAGAAAAAATGGCTGATAGTTTAAAAGAGAAAAGAACAGAAGTTGGGGAAACGGGGGGAAAGAAAGAAGAAAAAGTTCTCACATTAAGAACGCAAAGGGAGACGAAGGGTGAGAGACGAATTGCTTCGTTTTGACGAAAGACACTGGAAGAAAGAGATTGGAAAGAAGAAATCAGGAGAA
>JAUVUO010000160.1 GCA_030601015.1 Candidatus Omnitrophota bacterium
CAAGTGAAACGATCGGTGAAAGTTCAGTAGCTCCATACCCCTCAAAAGGTATAATCTTAAATTTTTCAAAAAACGCGTCAATTAAATTTTGTTTTAATTTCTCCGCTCCGGCCATTGCAAATTTTAAGCTGGCAAATTCTTCTTTGCTGCATTTTTTTATATATGATGAAAAAAATGTCGGAGTCCCTAACAATATGGCCGCTTTATATTGTTTAACAAGCCTTCCTATAGTACCGGCATCCAAAGGATTGGAGTGATATACAACCCCCATCCCTATACCAATAGACGCGCAAAGAGTTGCTGTAAAACCAAAAGAATGAAAAAAGGGTAGTACACCCATCATAACATCCTTTCTCCCTAATTTTAAAACTTGATAAAATCCTTCTATATTTGAAAATATATTCGCGTGCGACAAAAGAACACCTTTCGGTTCACCTGTACTTCCGCTCGAAAAAATCACCGTAGCCGTATCATTTATCCTATCCCTATTCCCTTTAACATAAATATATTTTATTAAAAATGATGGTAAGATAAACGCGGCTATACTTGATAATAATTTTTGAAATAGCGGGATATTTTTTATTAAATCTTCAACAAATATCATATCATCTAATTTATCCATCTTTATTTTTCTAAGAAATAACTTTGAAGTAATAATCTTTTTAATTCCGCATTGCTTAATAGCTGACAATATATTCTCTTTAGATGCCGTAAAATTTAAATTAACCGGAACTTTTCCGCTTAACAATACCGCCCCGTTAACCAAAGCCCCTATACATGATGAAGGCAGCATCACCCCAACCATTTCGTTTTCTCTACATTCTTTATTCTCTTCTTTAAACAAAACTTTTGATAACAAAAGAACTCTTCCTAAAGCTTGAGCATAATTTAATTTGATTTTTGTTGAATCCGCCATGCAAAACTTAAACGGATGTCTTTTAGTTTCTTCTATAAAATGTATATGTAATTTTTTTTGCTCTTTCTCCCTATATTTAAAAGCATCAGCTGAAAGTTCCTGAACAACACCTCTAACCTGATAAGTCTTTGAATTAGACGGTAAAGGCCGTCCATAAGATATGGTAATAGGATAAGGAATAATTTTAGGAACCTTCCAGAAATATTTGCCATTTTCAAAACTAAATATACTTCCCCAAATGCGGTCAATATGGACTGGAATTATGGGGGCATCAACACCTTTCATTATATATTCAAACCCCCTATTGAAGGCCAGCATATTTCCTGTTCTGGTAAGCCCGCCTTCGGCAAATATACATACCAAATGTCCCTGTAAAATAGCTTCCCTGGCATGCTGTAACGCTTTCATAATTGTCTTCGGCTTATCATTTAAAGAAATGGGTATGGCTTTCATAATCTTACAAAAAGGTTTTATAAAAAAATTATTATAAATGGTTCTATGAGTTAAAAACCTAATACTCCTTTGAAGAGAAGATAGAATTAAAGGCGGATCCATATAAGAAACATGATTGCACACCAATAAAGCCCCTCCGGTTTTAGGCACATATTTTGAATCTACAACTTTTACCTTATATAAAGAATGAGTAATCCCCCAGTTAAAAAATCTAAGCAAGAAAACCGGCAACCTTGTTATGATATAAATTGTAATACCTACAGACGCTATTCCTAATACCAAAAAAATTTGAGCAGCATCAAAATGAAATTTAACACCCATTATCCAGAGAAAAAATGACCCTAACAAAATCGCAAACGAAGAAGTTATGCTTGATGCGGCAAGATACCTACCTCTTCTATCCTTAGGGCTCTTTTGCTGAAAATAAGCATTTAAAGGAACAATAAATACTCCTCCCGATACCCCTAAAAAGAAAAGGCAAATAAGCACTTGCTGATAAACAGCCGGAGGTATACCTAAAATAATAGAAAAAGTACTCATACCAAAAGCACCTAAAGGTACAAGCCCTAGTTCGACTTTCCCTTCCGAACATTTTCCGGCAAAAAGACTGCCGGCCCCAATCCCGATAGAGACGACAACCAATAAAACACTAATATCTACATCCGATAATATTAAAATATTTTTGCCATATAACAAAGAATTCATCTGAAAAACTGCGCCTAAAAACCAAAAATAAGTCATTGATATTAGTATATTAAAAAGAGTTTTATTCTGTTTAATTTCCTTTAATGTTCCTAAACCCACTTTTAAAAAATTAATTTCAAATTTCTTCCCGGAATTAGCTGGTGGAACTTTAGTTATAAAAAGGCTGGCAATTATTCCCACAACAGAAAAAAATAAAAAAAAGCCCGGCACAAAATAAATATTATTCCTAAAAACTTCTATAATCTGCCCGCCGCAGGCAGTTCCTAAAATAATAGCTAAGAATGTCCACATTTGTAAATATCCATTGCCTCTGGACAGCTCATTGTCTTCAAGGATTTCCGGAAGAATACCATACTTAGAAGGACTAAAGAGTGCGCTTTGAGTAGCCATAAAAAATAATACAATACAATAAACCAAAACATTGTTCGACGTTAAAGCCCAAAACCCCATAGACATAATGACAGCTTCAGCTATTTTCATAGATACAATTACATTTCTTTTACTAAATTTATCGGCGCAAAAGCCGGCATAAGGAGAAAATATTATAAAAGGTATAATAAATAATGCCCCAACAGATGAAATCAAATTAGCGCCGGCTTCACTTCCGGTTATTGTTTTTAATGCCAGAAGAGATATAATTATTTTAAAAGCATTATCATTAAAAGCACCGAAAAACTGTGTTACTAATAAAGCTTTAAAGGATTTGCCGCCGCATTTTGTCTTTTCCATTATTCTACTCTCCTAAATTTTGACGCAACCTTACTAATATAGCACTGAGTTTTCGGCAATCAGCCTCATTTAAACCGCTCATTCTTTTTTCAACTTCGTTAACATAAGCAGGTTCAACTTTTTTCATCAAGTTTAAGCCCTCTTTTGTTAAATCAACCTCAAACAACCTTCTATCAGAAGAAACTTTTTTCCTCTTAACATAATTCTTTTTTTCCAGTCTATCAACTAAAGACGTTACATTCGCCCTGCTGGAAATCAATTTTTTACTAATTTCAACTTGTGTCAAACTATTCCCATTTAATTTCAAGACTATAAGTACATTATACTGAGCTTCGGTTAATTCAAACTTTACAAAAAAATTACAAGAAAGTTTACCGATAAAATCCGATGTCCTTACAATATTTAATAAAGCTTCATGGCGAACCGAATTTATCTCTCGAACTCCTATTTCTTTAGCCAATGACATATCAACCCTCCTTAGTTATCACCTTAACTGTTAGTGTATTAACAATATAGCATTTAACAAATAGCTTGTCAAGCAGCTTCTTTAAAAATATTCAATGCTTAGATGATGGCAGAGTCCTCTATTCAACTACTAATTCACCATACTGTTTTATTCTTGGATTGAATGAATCTCATTATCCTAAATTAGATCAGGAAAAAGATTTTTATTATTTGGGAATGGGAATAACAATTGTCGTTGAGGAAAAATAGAAATTGCCGCCAATCTCACGTCACATTTCAGTAGTTTTAAAAAACCAAAATCTGAGTATTTACAAAAATGAATTTATAGTTAAAAATAAGGCCCTGAAATTCTAAGAACTTACAATTTTCTTAATGTTTCTACCGTTTCTATGTATGCATATTTTTAGCTAATCTTCTTTTTTTCTTTCCCTCCGTATCCGTATGGAAAGTTGTTTTTATGACATTGTTAACACTTTAAATTTATTCGCAATTTCTTCAGATTCTATTGCCATATCCGCAAACTTTTGAAAAAGGTCTTGCAAATTCCGTATAGACAGAATAACAACTTCTTTCCCTTTGGAAATCTCATCTAAATTAGTTGCTGTAGTTGCTATAGTATCATCTATATTCGCCTGGGTCTGTATAATTATCTTATTAATGTCACTTGCAGCTTTCGCCGTTCCTTTAGCCAGCCGCCTCACTTCTTCTGCCACTACCGAAAAACCACGTCCAGCCTCTCCTGCTCTAGCGGCCTCAATAGCGGCATTTAAAGCAAGAAGATTTGTTTGATTTGAAATTTTCGTTATAACATTTACAATATTATTTATACGTTTGGAACCTTTACCCAGCCTTTGCACCATATCTGAGGAAATGGAAAAACTATTATATATTTTATCATAACTTTCATCCATTTTCGCAACAGTTGAATTAGTCACCTGTCC
>JAUVUO010000075.1 GCA_030601015.1 Candidatus Omnitrophota bacterium
CCATATTTCCCAAATCCTATACCTGGGGTCGCAATAATATTTTTTTCTTCTATAAGATACTTCGAAAACTCTAATGACGATTTGAAATCAGCCGGGATTCTACTCCATACATAAAATGTTGAATCAGAATGTATTTGTGTAAATCCTCTCTCCCTCAATATATCAACAAAAAAATCTCTTCTATCTTTAAATATTTTCCGTAACTCTTTCACATATAAAGCTTCATTATCTAAAGCATCTATTGCTGTTTCCTGAATGGCACCAAAAATCCCTGAATCAATATTTGATTTAACTTTAAGTAATGTGTTAACTAAAAAACTATTTCCGCATGCCCATCCTATTCTATACCCTGTCATGCAAAAAGTTTTAGACAATGAGTGAAATTCAATCGCGACTTCCCGAGCCCCTTCAATTTCTAAAATACTACATGGTTTCTCTTTAAAATATATTTCAGAATAAGCATTATCATATGCTAAAATTATTCCGTATTTAGCACAAAACCTAACTGTTTCTCTTAAAAAATCCGGCGGAGCTAATACTGTTGTCGGATTATTTGGATAATTTAAATACATTATTTTAGATTTATTCCTTATAGATAACGGTATTTTATTAAAATCCGGCAAAAATCTGTTTACTTCCAAAAGCGGCATTTCATGTATTTTTCCTCCGGCAAAAATAGCCGCGCCTCTATAACCGGGGTACCCGGGAGAAGGGATAAGGACGTAATCCCCGTTATTTATAAATCCTAACGGCAGGTGAACCAACCCTTCTTTTGAACCGATTAAAGGTAAAATTTCTTTATTCTTATCTAAATTGACCTTAAACCTTTTTTTTAACCACTTACTGATTGAACCGCGTAAAACATCTTTACCCTGATCCATCGCGTATTTTTGGTTTTCTTTTATTTTAGCGGAAGAAGATAAAACTTTACTACTGTTCGCTGGCGCCGCTAGGTCAGGATCACCGATACTTAAGTCAATAAAGTTAATACCTTTCTCCCTTAATTCTCTCTTCTTTTTATCTATTTCAGCAAATAAATATGGCGGCAAACTCTTAATTCTTTTTGATAATTCAAACACGTTATCTCCTTTTTTCTTTTTAATATTATTATAAAACGTTAAATCAATATACTTCACTCATATGCTCAAGATCCAAATAAAACATTGTCCATAGAATATAATCCATTATCTTTTTTAATTATCCATTTCGCCGCGATTAAAGCTCCTTTAGCGAATATGTCTCTGTTTTTAGCCTTATGTATCAACTCTATTCTGTCTTCAACACTATCAAATACAACTTTATGGTCTCCAACAATCTCTCCTTCTCTAATAGATTTGATCTCTTCAATCTTTACCTTGAAGTTTTGCGTGTTTATCACATCCATTATCCCTTTGGCTGTCCCTGATGGTGCATCTTTTTTATGTATATGGTGAGCTTCTTCAATTTCCACATTATATCCTTTTAAAATTGCAGAAGCGTCCTTTATAAGTCTGAATAATAAATTAACTCCCACGCTCATATTAGGAGAAAAAACTATAGGTATCTCTTTAGCCGCTTTATTTATTTTGTCTAATTGTTCTTGATTAAATCCGGTTGTTCCTATAACAGCACTTTTTTTCAATTTAACCAAATATTTAAGGTTTTCCATTGTAGCCGGAGGTAAACTAAAGTCTATTAAACAATCACAAGAACTCATTTCATCCGGCGAGTCTGTTATCATAACATCATCAATAGTTTTACCAATTTCAGGATGGCCTTGCCTTTCTAAACCAAAAACAACTTCTAAAGTTTCTTCATCTTTAGCTAACCTTATAATCCGCTGTCCCATCCTGCCTCTTGCTCCGGTAACACCTATTTTAAACATTATCTCTCCTTTAAATTTAATTTTTGTTATTTGTTATTAACTTAAATCGCGGTCAATAAATTATATTTTTTTAATAATCCGGTTATTTTTTCAATATTGATGTCTGACATCTTATAAAGAGGAAGCCTTAAATTTGTTTCTATCATCCCCATCAAACCTAAGGAAGTTTTTACCGGAACAGGATTAGTATCTATAAATAAACCTTTAATCATATCATAAAGATATAATTGTATTTTTTTTGCTTCTGTATAATTACCCTCTAAAAAATTTTTAATTAAATTATGATTGTCTTTCGGCATTATATTAGCAACAACTGAAATTCCGCCAACTCCTCCAACTGCCAGTATCGGCAAAGTAATTTCATCGCTCCCTGAAAATAATAAAAATTTTTCATCAACTAATGTCATGATTTTTGTTATTTGATCCAAACATCCGCTAGCCTCTTTAACTCCTACTACATTACTGCAATCTTTATAAATATTTAATACCGTATCAGGTAAAAGATTTGTTCCTGTACGGGAAGGAACATTATACATAATTATTGGAATAGATACAGAATCTGCTATTGTTTTGAAATGTTGATATAATCCTTCTTGAGAAGGTTTATTATAATATGGAGTAATTATTAAAGCGTAGTCTGCTCCAACTTTTTCAGCATACCTAGTTAAATCTAAAGCTTCTTTAGTAGAATTAGAACCGCATCCGGCAATAATAGGAATTCTCTTTTTTGCGTGTTCAACCGCAACCTGAATAATTTTTTTGTGTTCCTGATGACTTAATGTAGCACTTTCACCTGTAGTTCCACAGACTAAAATTCCGTCTGTAGAGTTTTCGATATGCCAATCAATCAAATCTTTAAGTTTTTCTATATTTATCTCGTTATCGCTCTCAAAAGGTGTCACTAAGGCAACTATACTTCCTTTTAACATATTTCCTCCTTAATAAAATACAACTTAATATTATATTTTAATTATATAATTATTTCTCCTTTGTAAACTAATGTACCACCTCCTTCCAACCAAACATTATATAACTTTTTGCCGTCCTGATTAAAATAAACTTTTAATTTTTCACCGCTCATAACCTTAACATTAACATTAACACTTTTTTTTCTATTTACCGCCACAAAATTCTGACATAATTTCAGAATAAGCGCGCTCGCAGTAGAACCTGTACCGCATGCTAATGTTTCCTCTTCTACCCCCCGTTCATATGTCCTAATCTTTATCGAATTATCGTTAATAACTTCAACAAAATTAACATTCGTCCCTTCAGGTTGAAACATCGGGTGGAAACGAATAGCTCGTCCTATACCATTGACATCAATATCTTCTAATCCTTTCACAAAAACCACAACATGAGGAACCCCTGTATTTATAAAATTAACTTTTAATTTTCTATTTAAAACTTTTATTGAAACATCTAATTTCAAATCAAAAGGATTAATCATTTTAATCTTTATTTTATATATTTTTTTATCTTTACATTCCCGGACGTAAACTTCCGATTCTATTATTCCCGCTTTAGTCGCAAAATTTATTTTTTTTATTTGTGGTTTTGTTAAACTAGCCCATAAAGCGGCGCATCTTGCTCCGTTTCCGCACATTTCAGCTTCCGAACCGTCAGGATTAAATATCCTCATCCTAAACGCGGCCTTAGTTGATGGCTCAATTACTAATAAACCATCGGCCCCAACATTAAATTTCCTTTGACAATATTTCTTTGTAAACGATTTATAAAAACTACCCTTTACTCCTACTCTATTTTTCCTGTGATCGATTAAAATAAAATCGTTTCCTGACGCCTGAAATTTTAAAAATTTTGTTTTATCCATATTATCCTCTTATTTGCAATATTATACCTTTTACAAACAGGCTAATTTGATGCTTTCATTATTTCTAAAGATTATATAATGATCTCCTCTTTAACCAAATCCTTGTACGTTTCTCTCTTGCGAATTAAAAAGGTTTTCTTATCTTTTACTAAAAGTTCAGCAGCTCTAGGACGAGAGTTATAATTAGAGCTCATAGAAAAACCATAAGCTCCTGCCCCAAACACAGCTACATACTCTCCTTCCTTTACTTCCAATTCTCTATCTTTACCTAAAAAATCACCGCTTTCACAAATTGATCCAACCACATCAGATTTTTTACCATTTTTAATTTTATTTTTATATTTTCTCAATGCAGCTATCTTATGATAAGCGCTATATAAAGAAGGCCTTGCTAAATCATTCATGGCGGCATCTACTATAATAAACTTCTTTTGAGGTGTATCTTTCATGTAAATCACTTTTGAAACAAGAATCCCGGCATTACCGGCAATAAATCTTCCCGGCTCTAGTATTAATTTTAAAGATATCTTCTTAATTAAAGGTAAAATTTTATCAGCAAACTCTTTAGCCGTCTGAGGGATTTCATTATCATAAACTATACCTAACCCGCCGCCAATATTAAGATATTCTAATTTTACTCCTAGTTTTTTTAAGGACTCAATAAAAGTTTTTATTTTTTGAATAGCTTTAACAAAAGGTTCGCCTTCTGTTATTTGTGAACCTATATGGATATGTATTCCGATTATTCTCAAATTAGAATATTTTTTGCTCTTTAAAAAAATGTCTTTCGCCGTATCCTTATCTATTCCGAATTTGTTTTCTTTTTTGCCGGTTGTAATGTATTTATGAGTTTTAGGGGTAACGTCAGGATTGACTCTTAAAGCAACTGCCGCTTTTTTATTTAGTCGCTTAGCGATATTATTAATCCTTTTTAATTCAGGTACAGATTCTACGTTAAACATCAATATACCATATTTCAAAGCTTCCTCTATTTCTTTATCAGTCTTACCTACAGAAGCATAAACTATACGGTTTCCCGGGCATTTCACTTTTTTTGCTCTATAAAGTTCTCCTCCTGATACAATATCCAGGCCTGAACCTTGAGATGTTAAAAGTTTCAAAAAAGAAAGATTTGAATTAGCTTTTACTGAATAACAAATTAAAGGATTAATTTCCTCAAAAGCTTTTTCTAATTTCCAAAAATGTTCCAAAATCGTTTTAGAACTATAAACATATAGTGGAGTTCCATATTGTTTCGCTAAATCCTCTACTTTAAATTCTTCACAATAAAGATTATTTTTTTTAAAATTAAAGTAATGCATTCTTTTTTACCTTTTTTTAGCTTTTTTTATTGCAGGAGTTTTTATTCCTGTTGATAATGATTTCTTTGATGAAACGGCAAATTCCGGTTTCATTATCCTAATTATATCCTTATTGTTTAATTTCTTATGAAAAGATTTTAAAACTTTATCAGGAAGTTCTTTTATCTTAACACTGTTATCTTCCGCGTACCTTACCAACCTGCCTATAATAGTATGGGCTTCTCTGAATGCAATCCCTTCATAAACTAAATATTCTGTTAATTCGGTAGCATACAATTCTTCGTCTTCTAATACTTCTTCAATGCGTTTCTCGTTTAATTTAATCCCTTTTATAAATTCAGCCATAATCTTCAACTCGTTAACTACTGTTTCGGCAGAAGAGAAAAGAGGTTCTTTATCTAACTGCATATCTCGATTATAAGTTAAAGGCAGTCCTTTCATTGTAGTTAAAATAGACATCAAATTACCATATATCTTTCCGGTGTTGCCTCTTACCAACTCTAAAAAATCAGGATTTTTTTTGTGAGGCATTAAAGATGAACCAGTACAAAATTTTTCCGGCAAATCGAAAAAACCAAACTCCTTTGTGGAATAAAGGATGAAATCTTCCGCCATTCGTGACAAATGCATTTGAATCATAGACAAAATACTTAAAAACTCTACTATAAAATCCCGGCTTGAAACATTATCTAAAGGATTCTTAACTATTTCTGATTTAGAACTTTTCGCGTTAAATTGTTTTTTTTCCAAAAACTTTTTAATAGCGTAACTATAAGCTGATTTTGGAATCGCACTGCCGGCTAACGCGCCTGACCCGATATAAATGGATGATCTTTTTAAAAAACTATCCATTCTCTCGAAATCTCTTTCTAACATATAAAAAAAAGCTCCTGTATAATGAACAAAAGATACAACTTGCGCTCTTTGAGTATGCGTATATCCCGGGATAAAAGACCCGCTATATTTGTTGCCTAAATAATTCAAAGAAGTTAGTACTACATTTAATAAACTTAGTATATAAATACCTTCCTTATAACAATACCATTTCTCATCAAAAACTATTTGATCGTTCCTGGATCTTAATGTATGCATTTTTAGAGCTAACTTACCAACTTTTTTTTCTACTCTATTTTGGATATCCGTATGTATATCCTCGGAATCAGGATTTTGTTTATACGTTCCTTCCTTAATTTCATTTAAAATGCCCATAAGCGCCTTTGTTAATCTAGCAGCTTCTTGTTGAGTCAAAATTTTTGCTTCTTTTAAAGCTGTTATATGAATAGTTGAATGATAAATATCATATTCAGCTAACTTATAATCATAATGTATGGATTTTTGGAATTGAAAAAAATCTTGGTCTATATCTTCCTTAAATCTTCCGCCCCAAAGTTTCTTAGCCATAATTTCTCCCGGTATAATCTTCAATTATATTTTTAGAGATTATACATAATTACACCGATTTAAAATCGGATTACACAGATTAATATA
>JAUVUO010000038.1 GCA_030601015.1 Candidatus Omnitrophota bacterium
ATAAATATGTTGGTGTTTTTTGGCCGTATATTTTTATGAAGTCTACTATTTTTTGATATATTTTCGCCTTATAAAATTAAGGCAACTTAGTTTTTTATCCTCACCTAAAAAAGTTCGCTATAAAAAATATTATTTTTAGGGAATCTTGTTCCATTAATAGATTTAAGTTCTTGGCTTGAACGCGGTGTTTCTAAATTTATCCAGGAAAATTGATCAAATAATAAAAAATTATTGAATAGATATTATTGATACATGATGTAACACATGGGATATTGAGGCAAAAAACGGTTGGCGTTGGGTTAGTTCTTTAAGCCGTTCTGATACAGGGGCTCATTTATGTGAATTAATTTGGGTAGAAGATTTCGAAATAGAAGAAATGTAAGGAATAATAGATAAAAAAATATCTTCGTTTAAATTTAAAAATTATAATTATGCCAAATTAATATAGTAAAGGCAAATAGTCCTGTAGATTTCGGTCATGGATTTAATCCTCAGCTTGCTGAGGGACAGTTTATGGTTTTAATATTATTTTTTTTAAAATTTTATTTAATCGCCGAATTTTGATAGTGGATAAAGGTATGAATTTTGTCACATTACCCTATTGAAATATTTAATAATAATAATACAATAAAAATAGGCGGTTATTAAATTATATGTGTTTACTTTTATAGTTATCTTTAGATTATTTAGGTTTGTATAATTTAAGGAGGTGAGAAAAATGACACAAGGCAGAAAAGCTTATGGGCCTACGATGAAAAGCAGGAGAGACTTTAAACATTTTAAAAAGATGGGGAAAGAATGCCAAAAGGCTAACAGTATAGAGGATACTATATTGAAAAAGGATTTATACCAAAAATTAAAAAAACCTCGATGGCAGGATAAATAAAGTAATTATAGTAT
Source organism: Candidatus Omnitrophota bacterium (assembly GCA_030601015.1). Taxonomy (GTDB): domain Bacteria; phylum Omnitrophota; class Gorgyraeia; order Duberdicusellales; family 4484-171; genus JAGLSE01. Next base: position 901 of record JAUVUO010000038.1, read on the forward strand.
AAAAATTTGATGTTTTTGTTTTATATATTAATTTTAGGGAATAAGGAGTTTTTGTGGTTAAAAAAATAATAAATACCATTATTTTTGTAGGTGTAGGATTTTTATTCCATAGTTCAATGGTTTACGGAGCGGTAAGTAGTTTAAGAGAAACCCCCATAGTTCAAGTAGTTCGAGAAAATGCCGATGCGGTAGTGAATATAAGTACCGAACGCATTGTGTATTTGAGAGAAAATCCTTTTTGGGGGAGTTATGGCAGTGAATTTGATTTGATATTTGAAGAATTTTTTGGGTTTAACCGTCCTAGCCGGGCAATTAGTCTAAAAAGTGTAGGCTCAGGAGTTGTTATAGATAAATCCGGGATTGTTGTGACAAATGCTCATGTAGTGAATATGGCAACAAATATTTTTATAGTATTAAATGATGGGACGTCTTTAGAAGGAAAAGTTGTATATGAAAATTTGGAAGGGGATCTTGCACTTATAAAAGTTGATTCAGCTGTTTCTTTAAAAGAAATTAAATTAGGATTTTCAGGAGATGTAATGATAGGCGAAACAGTGGTAGCCATAGGAAATCCCCTTGGTTTTGAGAATTCGGTAACTGCCGGAATTATTAGCGGAAAAAACAGAACAATTGTTTCAGATATGGGAAAATATTCTTTTGAAGGTTTGTTGCAAATAGATGCTCCGATTAATCCCGGCAATAGTGGAGGGGCATTGATAAATTTAGATAGTGAGTTGGTGGGTATTAATGTAGCGGTTGTTCAAAATTCGCAAAGCATAGGGTTTGCTATACCTATTGAAAAAGTTAGAAAGATAATGCAAGATTATAAAAATAAAGGAGCTTTTGATTTTAGAAAAAAAAAGATTCGTAATTATTCTCGAAACAGAAAGATATTTATTGATCCTTCTTTGGATAAATCTCAAGATAAACAGGGATTTTTGGAAAAATTTTTTCAAGGCGGCTTTGGCGGCGATGATGATGGAATGATGGATACAGGTATGTTTGATTTGAAAATGGAAGATAAAGGTAACGAGTACGTCGTTAAATTTAATATTTCCGGACTTGATGAGAATAAGATAAATATTCAAATAAAAGGTTCTATGATTATGGTTTCAGGCGAGCGAAGTATTCAGACGGAAGATAGGATGGGTGATAAATATTATCGAAAACAAAAAAGTTTTGGATATTTTTCCAAGAGTATCCCTTTGCCTGATGATGGGGATGTTACTGGTTTGTCTTCGCATTATGATGATAAAGTTTTAACTATTAGGATTCCTAAGAAGGGTAATAACTGATTATTGAAATATCACAAGACTGCGGGGGCAGACATTATCATCCGGGGTCGCCTGCCGGCAAGGCAGAAATCCGTATTAGGCGGAAATATTGAAATTGTTAAACAGAAGAATAGAAAATCTCCGGCAATATCATGTGAGATTCTATATGGCAATTAGTTAGTTTTAGAAGCCGCGTAAAAAATGGTAAAATTTCAATTACCCCATTGACAAGGGAAGCAATGCGTGATAAATTATAATTGAGAGTGGGAATCATTATCAATAAGGAGAGATATGCCTGGGGGATTTGGAAAAGGTTCGGTGTGGTGTCATGGTAGATTTAGGGGGTATGGGTATCGGATGACCGTATCCCGTCAAGCAATTTTAGATGTTTTAAACACGACAGTCAAACATTTGAGTGCCGAAGATATATATCATGAGGTTCATAAGATTCATCCCTCAAGCGGGATGTCTACTGTTTATAGGACATTAGAGCTGCTTTCCCGGTTAAAATTGGTGTTTAAATTTGACTTTGGTGACGGCAGGGCCAGATATGAATTAAATAAGCGGTTAGAAAATAAAGAATACCATCATCATCACTTGGTATGTATTAATTGTCAGCGGGTGATAGATTATACTGATTTTATTGAGGATGAAGTGGAGTTGTTAAAGAAGACGGAAAAAGGACTTTCTAAAAAATATAATTTTAAAATTATGAGACATATTCTTCAATTTTACGGGTTGTGTAACCGATGTGAGGAGAAGGGTAAGGAATAAGTATATTTTTTTGTTCGTTAATGGGAATGGTTCCCTTTAACGATATGGCAAGATCCTGCGGCTTTTATAGCCGCTTAGGATTAATTTGTCCAGAATGTTTGGGCATGTAGAGAGGAGGTGAGTACAATGCCAGGTGGTGACAGAACAGGCCCTAGAGGAATGGGCCCTATGACAGGCCGAGGTGCTGGTTATTGCGCCGGGTACCCCGTGCAGGGTTATGGCCGTGGATTGGGCAGAGGCCGTGGGTTAGGCCGTGGGTTAGGCCGCGGTTACGGCGTTCCTTATGGAAATTTGTATTGGCAAGGGCAGAGTGTTTCTTCTCAGGAGGAGACACAGATGCTTAAGGAGCAATCTAAGGTTGCGCAGGAGGAGATCAACGCTATAAACGCACGGTTAAAACAACTAGAATCTGGCGCAGGTGCTGAGGGTAATGAGTAGCAGTAAGCAGTAAGAAATGGGCGGGAATAGCGCGGCGTGTTTATTTCCGCCTATTTAATAACTTTTTAAAAGGAGGTTAATTTTGAAAATAGCGATTTCTACAGATGGCGATTTAGTATCTGCTCATTTTGGACGATGTCCATCTTTTACTATTATCGAGTTTGAGGAAAATAAAGTAATAAGTAATTATAGGATTGATAATCCAGGGCATCATCCGGGATTCTTGCCACAATTTTTAAAGGAAAAAGGCGTGAACGGTATTATTGCCGGAGGTATGGGGCAACGGGCTCAAATGTTATTTGAAGAAAATGGAATTGAAACAATAATGGGAATTAGCGGTAAAGTAGATGAAGTGGTTTATCAAGTCGTGGCAGGGACGCTTCAAGCTGGAAAAAGCCTTTGTCAGCCTGGGGCGGGAAAGGGGTATGGTGTAGAAAAGACAGTTTGTGATCATGAGAATGAAGATAATTGTGAAGATGAATAGGAGGTATGTTTATGAAAGTTTGTATTACGTCACAAGGAGATAAGTTAGATTCAGCAATTGATCCGCGTTTTGGCCGGTGTCAATATTTTATAATTGCTGATACAGAGTCAGAAGATTTTGAAGCAGTACCAAATCCTAATATGGATAGTATGGGTGGAGCAGGTATCCAATCCGGACAGTTCATTTCCGAGAAAGAAATAAAAGCTGTGCTTACCGGTAATGTTGGGCCCAATGCTTATCAAACTTTAAATGCGGCTGGCGTTTTGGTTATTACCGGGGTGTCTGGTAGGGTAAGAGATGCAATTCAAAAGTATAAAAATGGAGAATTCAAATCAACTGATGGGCCTAGTGTAGGGTCTAAATTCGGGACTGCTTAAAATTGAAAAGTACTATAAGACGGATGACAGAAGCCGAAAGATGGAAAATTATAGTAACTGTTAACGGTTATAGATGTGATAACTTTGAGGTAGATAGTAATCAATAGAAATACATTGAAAGAAGTTTGCGGAAAAATAAGAATAAGTTAGAGTGAGAAGTGGTTTTTAATAAATGGGTGTAATAGGCAAAGAAAATAATTAATAATTAGTGATAGAAAGGTGTTAAAAAATGATTATATCAGTTGCTAGCGGAAAAGGCGGTACAGGCAAGACTACGGTTGCGGTAAGTCTTGCGTTGTCAATTTCTAATGCGAAGATTTTAGATTGTGATGTTGAGGAACCTAACGCGCATATTTTTATAAAACCTGAAATTAGAATTAAGAAGCCTGTTTTTATTCCTGTTCCTGAGGTAGATAAATCTAAATGCAATTTTTGCGGCAGGTGTTCGCAGGTTTGTGTATATAAAGCTATAGCTGTGTTAAAGAAAGATATTTTAATATTTAAAGAGCTTTGCCATGGTTGCGGTGCATGTAGTTATCTTTGTCCTCAGGGGGCGATAAAGGAAGTCGATAGAGAGATAGGGGTTGTAGAAATAGGCAGAAAAGGTAATAATTCAATTTCATCCTTTGATTCGGCTCAGGACAGTCATACTGCAAGCCTGCAATTTGTGCATGGTAAGCTAAATATTGGCGAAGCGATGGCTCCTCCGCTTATCAGGGTGGTTAAGGAATCCATAGATAAAAATATGGTCAATATTATTGATGCTCCCCCAGGTACATCCTCTCCGGTGATTGAATCAGTAAAGGGAAGTGATTTTTGTATTCTTGTTACTGAACCTACACCTTTTGGTTTGAATGATTTAATTTTGGCAGTTGAAGTATTGAGAAAGCTCAATCTTCCCTTTGGTGTGGTGATTAATCGTTCCGGCTTGGGAGATAATAAAACCGATAAATATTGCAAAAAAGAGAATATATCCATATTGATGAGGATTCCCTTTAGAAAGGAGATAGCTTTAGCTTATTCGCGGGGCATATCAATGGTTGAGGCGTTACCGGAATACAGGAAAGATTTTCAAAAATTGTTCGAAAGGATTAAAGATAGAAAATTTAGTTAAGGATTCTTTTAATCAGAAGAATTTTTCTGCGGCTGATTCATTTTGTAATGAATTTAAAGCTGTTTGGCATATTTTGAAAAAGATATAAAGTTTTCCTATGAATTCTAAAGGCCGTGAGATTAAAGGTATCAAGTAGTATCCTAACATAAAAGATGTTTCCGCTAAAATTGATTTATTAATATTGTTATTTTTCTTCAAGCAACAGCATGAATTGACAATTGAAAAAATAAAAGAATAATAAAGTCATAAATAGAGAAGGGAGAGGAAAATAAATATGTAAGGAGTTTAAGATGAAACAGATAGTTGTTATCAGCGGAAAAGGAGGCACCGGTAAAACCGTAATTACGGGAGCTTTTGCCTCTTTGGCGAAAAGTAAAGTTATGGCGGATTGTGATGTCGATGCCGCGGATTTGCATTTATTGCTTAAGCCTCGGATAAAAGAAAGGCATCAGTTTCGGAGTGGTTTGACGGCGGTTATTAATAAAGACAAATGTACGGGGTGCGGGTTATGTTCGGAATTGTGCCGATTTAACGCGGTGGAGGAAAATTTTAGTATTGATTCTATTTCTTGTGAAGGGTGCGCGTTTTGCAGTTATGCTTGCCCTGTTAAAGCAATAGAAATGAAAGAGAATATTGCGGGGGAATGGTTTATTTCTGATACCAGATTTGGTTCTTTGGTTCATGCTAAATTAGGTATAGCAGAAGAAAATTCCGGGAAATTGGTAGCTTTGGTAAGGAAAAAAGCCAAGGAAACGGCTGAAAAGATTAATGCTGAATATATTATTATAGATGGCTCGCCGGGTATAGGCTGTGCTGTAATCGCTTCTATTAGCGGGGTTGACTGTGCCTTAGTTGTAACTGAACCGAGTCTGTCAGGGCTGCACGATGCTGATAGGGTTATAAAAGTTGCTAAGTATTTTAAAATACCGGTTAAATTGGTGGTAAATAAATATGATTTGAATGTAGATATGACTGAAAAGATAGAGGAGTATTGCCGAAAAGAAGGCGTTTCTGTTATAGGCAAAATACGCTTTGATAAGGATATAGTAAGATCAATGGTAGATGGTAAGACAATAATCGAATATTCTACGGGAGAAAGTACGGAAAGAGTTAAGGCAATTTGGGAGAGGTTGCGGGAGTGTAGCAGTAAAGACGCATTTGACTAAAGAGATAATTTTTTCTTTTGGCTGCAGTGAATCACGTGAATTCGCTCAATTGGGAAGAGATGTTCTGGCAGTTGGGATGCCGGATAAATTATTTGAGCTGTTTGTTGATTAGAAATAAAGTATTTATGAAAAGTAGGAATTACAAATATATCTTATAAAGCACAGAAACGAATGGTTAAATCGATTAGTAAAAACGATACTTTAAGGAGAAGGGAAGAAATATAATGAAGACTTATTTAGACTGCATACCTTGTTTTTTTCGTCAGGCTCTTGAGTCGGCAAGGATGAGCGGTGCCGGTAAAAAAGGACAGAAAAAAATACTTAACGAGTTGGCAAGAATATTACCAAAAATTTCTTTAACCGCGTCTCCTCCGGAAATGGCTCGCATTATTCATGGCATGATTAGAGATATGACTAAGAAGAACGACCCTTACTTGGCAATAAAAAAGAAAAGTAACAGATTGGCTCTTAATATTTATCCTAAACTGAAAAAGAAAATATATCACTCTCGGGATAAATTGTTAATGGCAGTTGAATTGGCTATCGCCGGAAATATTATCGATTACGGTGTGAAAAATCTTTTAAATGTCGAAATGGAATTGGCAAAGATTTTGGATGAAGAGAATAAAGCCATTAAAAAAGAAAATAAGACGATATTTGATTACGATAGATTCAAGAGAGATCTAAACCAGGCGAAAACTATTCTTTACCTTGCTGACAATGCTGGAGAAACTGTATTTGATCGTGTTTTGATTGAGGAGATAAAAGAGAATTATAAGAATAAGAAAATTATTTACGCTGTCAAAGAAAAACCCGCTATCAACGATGCTTTGCGTGAGGATGCTTTTGATTGCGGCATTGATAAACTCGGGGAGGTAATTTCAAGCGGTTCGGACGCTCCGGGAACGGTTCTTTCTTTATGTTCAAAGGAGTTTTTAAAAATATATAAGAAAGCGGATATGATTATCAGTAAAGGACAGGGAAATTTTGAAGCCTTGTCACGGACAAAGAGGTCGGTATTTTTTATGTTTATGGCTAAATGTTCGGTGATTGCCAAGGAAGTAGGATGTGTAATTGGTGATGTTATCCTGTTGTATCATTCGGAAAAAGGCAACAATGGGTGATTTCAGTAAAAGAAGGGGGCAGGCTATATCCCGATAATTCAATGAGTGAAATATTGAGTGGATATTTTAAACCAATAGAATAACATTAAAGGGTATCCTATCTATTGTACTCCAAACAGAAACCGCGCCTCTACAATAACTGATATTGTAGGATTGTATAAATTGAAATTCATAATTGAATATCTAAATTGTATTAAATAAAATAATTGGCAGGGATATGATTATTTATATAATCAGAGATTTTTGTATATCCGCATAAGGGACTAATCCTTTAATTTTAGACCAGGTTTTTTTGTCTTCCATACATAAATAAATAGGTGTTTTTTGGTCGTATCTTTTTATTATATCTACTATTTTTTGATATATCTTAGCTCTTATAAAATAAGGGTATCTTAATTTTTTATCTTCTCCTAAAAAAAGTTCGCCATAAAAAATATTACTTTTAGGGAATCTTGTTTCGTTAATTGATTTAAGTTCTCGGCTTGAACGCAGTGTCCCTAAACTTATCCAGGCAAAAGGCGGTTTAATTTGAGAATATAATTTATCGATGACTTTTTTATAGGATTGTTCCCAATTTTTTATGTGAATGATAGGATCAAAATGAAAGGCTAATTTAAAATCTTTTTGTTGTACTAGTTTTGCTGAATTTAAACGTTCATTTAAAGATGCCGTTCCTTTTTCTTCGGTTTTAATGATTTCTGAAGGGCTTAAAGACCAGGATATAACTATATTTGGAGAGCTTTTTAGTTTAAGGATATTAGATATTTGTGAACTTTTGGTTTTTAATTCAAATATAGCCTTTTTCTTTTGAAAATAAGGGATTAATGTTTTAGAATATTCGGTGATATTATCAAGGGCTAATGAATCAGAGAATTCTCCGGTACCTATTCTTATTGTTTTTTTTAGATTAGCGTTGAATTTGTCGAATTTGGTAAAAAATTTTTCAATATTTGCCGGGAGGACTATTCCCGGTGCGTTAGTATATTGTTGAAGAAAACAATAGGAACAGTCAAAGGGACAGCCAAACCCTAGGTTAAATATCCAATACCCGCAACGTAAGTGATGTTTTGTGCAGGGACAGGGCTTTATAAAGTCCCATTTTTCTTCGATAATAAATATATAAGGTTTTTTTAATTCAGAAATAGAGAAACGGTTATTTTTTAAATATTCTTTATAGTTGATGATTATTTCAGTTTTTGTTTTGGGAAAGTGTTTTTGGAAATTTTTAGCGATAGAACTGTCAGATACAGTTTTTTCTATAAA
>JAUVUO010000199.1 GCA_030601015.1 Candidatus Omnitrophota bacterium
CGGGAGAACCCTTCTATTAGAATTTCCATTGTTTGCTTATCAAACATAACTCCGAATACAATTTCGATAAGTTTAATTTGTCCGCCAATTTCGTATATATCTTCCACAAAATCCCCCCAGTCATAAAATTCCGATTCTCTCATTCGTTTTTCTTTTAATTTGATATTTCTTTTCACAATATTAAGCATAAGATTCTCAATGTCTAAACCGTAAGGTTTAAACGATTCATATATAGTTATAAAATTATTCCTTATTGTCTTTACATCTTCACAGATATCTTTATTATTTTGCTTCTCTGCAAGTTCTTTTAAAACTTCCGCCGCGCACTTCAGATTGATAAGGTAAAATAACGGTAAGACAACTCCGCGAATTAACAATTCTGCTTGCTCCCAATCTGTTTTTCGCAGATACATTACTCTTAAAAAAAGAGGTTCCATCAATTTAGTTAAAACAAAAAGTCGCGATCTAAACTTTATCAAAAACTCTTCTACCCCTTGATTAGGATAAAAATAATTCACCGGATTATTTATTTCAATAAAATCTAATTCACCCGATGCAATTTCAGGCGTTAATCGAATAAGGTTATCCTTTTTCCTCCAGCTATCCGGCACATCCCTGTTCTTTAACAGTTCCTCCGGAGAAGCTGAAACTTTATCATTTATACTACTAGCTAACAAATAGCCTAAATTAGCATAAATCTGATTAGTAAAAGACATAAGGCCCTTTATATTCTCAGAAATATCCTCAAGCGTTGATGACGGCTCAGCCAATATACAATTAATTTGCGCATGTATTGTATTTTCCACCAAAAACGACACCATTTCATAGGCATTCTCAATATACTTTTTAGCCTCACCTTTTTTTACCTTTCTCATCTTATAAAGCTGTTTCTCTGACATACTCTCAATGCCTAACTCAACCCTGTAAAGTCCGAGAGATTTTAATCTTACAAGTGCTTCTCTTGCTCTTATATTAAGCCCTCTCACTCTTGTTTGGATGGAGAATGTTAATTGCTCAAATAACTCAGGATTATTTTTTTGTTCTTTTTCCATTAAATCTATGAATTTGAATAACCAACTGGGATTTTGTAAAAAATCATCATCGTTCAATCCTATCCTTCGAATATGAGAATTTTTAAGCACATACATTATATTCTCAACAAACTGTCTGGGAGATATACTGCCTCTTAATTTAGGCGCAAAACAAAAAGCGCATTTTGCGTATGAGCATCCGTCCTGCGCATACATAGACAACTCTTTATACATCTGAGCCTCATTTGAAGGATAGCGCCTCCCATTATATTCCTTACCGTATGGCAAGATACTCATTCCTCTATTAAACTTATCTGCTGAAACCTGCGGGAGGCTGCCGGATTCCCAACGTTCTCTTTTATCCTTAAGGTATTTCTCTTTGGGAGAAATACTCTTGTGTAAATTCTTTATAAACCTTTCCTTTATCTCATCCGGATTTTCCTCATGCCTCTGCTGATCCTTTATTCCATAAAATAATCTCACAACGTTCGCTTTATCCTTTAAATGTCTATTCACTGTAATGTTTTTTCCACCGCCTTTTGTTTTTATTTCCGCAATTATTTCAATATTCTCAAGAATGCCTTTTACATGCTTTATTACCGCATCCGGATTAGGCCCAATCGCAATTATTCTGTTCTCAATTTTTCCCCCAATAATGCTGCCAACTTTCATAAATACATTCTGAGGAGGTATATTGTATTTACGGCCCCCGAATTCCCTGCTGAGCCTTTTACCGGATAATTCAGCTGCGTGAAGCCAGGTTAAAGGACTTATAAAATGAAATTCTCCAAATTCATCCTTAATCATCTCTTTTTTATTATTTAATTCGTTTTGCGATAAATTATTTTTGCAAAACTTATCTAACAATGTGCCGTAAGGAATTTTCAATAAAGAATCGGGATTTTTTTCAATATCGTTTCTGGCTATTGAATTCACAATCCAGAGCAAAATATTATCTACATCACCCTGTGTTATAATATCTATTGCTTCGGCTTTAATAAGGTTAAATGGCTCAAAAATACCTTTCCCGCCTAAAATAATAACTACTCCCGAGTCGATTGCCTTAATCTCCCTTGCTAATTTAAGATTCTCTGCCAAATCGAGTGTTGTTGTTGAAATCCCTATAATATTGTAAGGCCGCTGGTTAGATAGCTTCTTATGATACTTCAACTTATTCAATAATGCTTTGGGATTATTATAAAAATCAGTAGAATGCCCCCCTTCTTTTATAATTTCCGCAAAAAATAATATTCCGGGAGACTGAATTTTTGCTATGCCACCGTAATTCTGGATAATAGCAACGCTCTGAGACACTATTTCTCCAACGCCATCTTTTTTTCCACCATCTTTATTATTTTCGGTATCTTCATCAAACTCATCCTTTAACGACTCAAAGTAAACACTAAACATTTCTATGCCCGCTATCTCTCCTCCATCCCTGTTGCTGCTATTTCTTTCCTTTACTGGTTGAAACGATTCGTCCAGAACAAAAGGTGGTAAAATATCAATTTGAAAAGGATTTGATTTAAAAAAAAGAAATGTAAGCGCGGTTTGTTTAACACAAGAGATCGTGGAGTTAAAGAAAATAATAGGCGAGAAAACTGATATCGGCAAACCCTTATTTTTATTTGACAGGCTGAACCAGGATAAAAAGAGAGAGAAAGCTCCTATTTTTTTCTGAATAGACTCTCCTCCATCTTTCAAAATAGGAACGTCTCTTTTTTTTCTTAATTTTTCTTTGCCACACCCTTTATTTTGTTTCCGACTTCCCGGATTATTATTTTCCACCTCAATTCTAGCCTGAATCATAAAACTTTCTATTACCCCCTCGCTTATCTGCCTGACAATTTTATGAATATCAAAACTATTCGTCGTTACCTCTTCTGTCAGCCAATCATCAAACTTTTCTCTTAATACAGACCCTTCTATTATTTCCAAAGCCATCTTTTCGATTACTTCTCTTTCGGCTGAAGTAACCTGTCCTAAAGTTATAATTGCAAATCCAGCCATTTTTTCTCTAATATAAAAATCAAACAATTGTTCATAGCATTTTAAAGCTCTATTCTCATTCGCATTCCCTCCTTTTGCATGAAAGCAATAACCGCCAATCTGCAAAACTTTCATTGCCTCTTTTTTCCAGCCTAATTCTAGATAAATTTTATA
>JAUVUO010000225.1 GCA_030601015.1 Candidatus Omnitrophota bacterium
AACTCTTATAAGCCGGTTTTATCTCGATATAGGGATATTTGGATAATTCAGCATATGCTTTACGTCTTGAATAAACTTCCGGGTTTTGATTTTTTAATTTACCCCCGATAAGATATCTCTCATATTGAAAATTGCTCGCTACAAGATGAGTGACGTTAGACTTCCGATGCTCTTCAATGCTTTTATCAACAACCCTGCGCATATCCCAATTTGCTGCTGCATATGTTTCATACTCCGGGCGATAAGAAAACTCTTCAAAATATTTTTCTGCTGTTTCTCTGGTATCTTTTCCCAAATAATAATCCAGTTTTATTGTCATAATTAAAGGAATGCCTATCAACACTACTACCAGAAATGAGGTTAAATATTTTTTTCCATAAAAACTTAGTGACGTATTGATTAAGAATATTGCCTTAAAAGCGAAATAAATTAATACTGGAGTAAGCGCAATGACATACCTTATATATCCGGGAAAAGGTTTACAGAGAGTAAGTTCTACCGCAAAATAAAAAACAAAAGTATAAAATATTAGTATTTTATCCTGCCAAACCGTTTTTCTCCACTTTAATAAGCTGCAGGAGATAAATAAAACACCTAAAATAGCTACCGGGATTGTAATTCCGGGGATAATACTATTTTTAAAATGAAATAGAAAAAAATCATCCAACGGATACCTCTTAAGAGTGTGTCCGCGAAAAATGTGCCTGAGTTCAAAAGAAATTCCCTTGATAAAATTACCAAAATCAAAAACAAGTGGATAATTTATTATCAAAAAAACAATAAAAGCAATAATAAATGCCGCTAACAATTTAATAAAAAATCTTATATCCTCTTTAATGCTTTTTGATATAAGTATTGGGCTGACTAAATAAATAGGTATAAGAAGCAAGCTCTTGTAATGGGATGAAAAGGCTAAACCGGTTGAGATGCCAAGAAGTATTATTGATAATCGATTTCTGTTTTTCAAATACCTAAAAAAACAAAAAAGAGAACACATAGTGAAAAATGTAAGTATAATGTCTTCTTTCAAATAATGAGAGTGCATTACCATAATCGGCGAAACAGCGCACCCTAAACAAACCAGAAGGGAATATCTTCTATTCAACCCTAACCTCGAGATAAAATATAATATAAAAATAATCAAAGAGCCAAAGAAAGCAGTAGAATACCTGCCCAAGACAGCAATATCCTGTTTTGCAATTAATTTTAAAGAAATATTTAAGAACCTAACAACCTGAAGCATCAAAATAGGAAAATGAAAATCCTGCTGATTATTTTCAATAAAAAAAATCTTTTTAATCTCATCAATGTGGTAGCCTATGGGAAAATCAATGTTATAACTGTTGAGTAAAAAAGAGAAAATAATAATTAACGGTAAAATTACTAAAGTAAATTTTTTAAACATTTTATCAATACCCTTTCTAAAGAACATCTCAGCTAAAAATTAATATTCCTTTAAAGAGATGATAGGGCCGGACCAAGAAAGCGGTTATCCTTCAAACAATGTTTTTTCGATTATCTCCCCAGCTGGTTATATGAGAAAAACAATTTTCACCTTGCAAGCAATGAGAACGAGCCATGTGGCTATTTTATAAAAACAAGAAGAGATGTCAATGATTTTCCGTTTTCCGGACCCAGCTCTGTTGTTCGCATTAATAATTATTCCTCTGGACCACCTTGCCGCATTGCTTTATAATATCTTTTTGGTAAACAATTTTTCCCTATATAAAGAAATTTTAGTGATCAATCGTCTCTTCTGCTTTAAAAACAATATTTTCAAAAAATTTACCGAATGAATATATCTATAATTATCCCAATACATAACGAAGAGTCAACCGTACTTCCTTTACATCAAAAAATCCAAAATGCGATGGAAGGCTTAGATTATGAAATTATTTTCATCAATGATGGTTCTACGGATAATACCCTCAACAAAATTCGAGAGATAAAAGACTCTCGGCTTAAGGTTATCCATTTTAACAAAAATAAAGGCCGGTGTTTCGCCTTCTATGTTGGATTCAAACAGGCAAACGGAGATATTATAGGGACACTTGACGCGGACATGCAGAATGATCCCCGAGATATTCGCCTGATGATTAAAGAACTTAAGAAAGACTGTGACTTTATCTGTGGTTGGCGTTATAAACGAAAAGATAAGTTAAGCAAAAAACTATTTTCTAAACTTGCTAATTCCGCCCAAAACATTCTCCTAGGGATTAACTTCCATGACGCCAACTGCCCTGTAAAAGTCTTTAGAAAAGAATGCCTTTCTAAAGTTAAATATTTCAAACATTACCATCGCTTTTTTACAGCTATAGTATACCTTCAAGGATTTAAAATTCAGGAATGCCGCGTGCGCCACTATCCTAGATTGCATGGAACTTCAAAATACGGAATCTGGGATAGGTTATGGCCTAATATAGAAATATTCTTAATTTTAAAATTTAAGTACAAGAAATTGATAAAATAAGCCTACTATTTTTCATGTTTATAGATTTTTAATTTTTTTGTATTTTTCTTTGAATTATTTCTTATATCTACTATCCTTATCGTGGGGTTGCTAAAAGCAAAACTCTTATAAGCCGGTTTTATCTCGATATAGGGATATTTGGATAATTCAGCATATGCTTTACGTCTTGAATAAACTTCCGGGTTTTGATTTTTTAATTTACCCCCGATAAGATATCTTTCATATTGAAAACTACTCGCTACAAGATGAGTAACATTAGACTTCCGATGTTCTTCAACGCTTTTGTCAACAACCCTG
>JAUVUO010000090.1 GCA_030601015.1 Candidatus Omnitrophota bacterium
AAAAGAAGAGATTCAGAAAGAAGAAGAGGAGGAATTAAAATGAAAGATAATCCTTTGATCATAGGTTTACTTATCGCGTTAATAGTTGTTTTAGTAATAGCAGGTGTTTCTCTTTTAGTTAAGACAAACGATCTGTCAAATATGTATAAAAAAGAAGTCGCGGATAAAATAAGTTTTGAAAAAAATTTAGAAGATTTAAAGGTAGAGAATATTGAGTTAAGAAAAAATATAGAAATTTTAAATGTAGATATTAAACAGTTGAAAGTAGACTCAATAAAACAGATTGAGGTAATTAAGGAAGGAAATTCTAAAGAAGTTACTGCCCTTAAAGAAGAGTATATTAAATTAGAGATATTAAAAGAGAAGTTAGAAGATAATTTAAAAGATGAGTTAATGAAGAAACGGTTAGAGTCACCTGTTCAGTAGTTATCTGTAAAACTTTTTTAGGTTTTAAAAAAGGGGGCGTTAGCCCCCTTAATTTTTAGCAATAAAGACAAAATATTTTGAAAATTTATCAAATTATCAAATGTAAATATTCGAAGGATTATATAAAGTTACATTAAATGAAAACTCCTAATCATATCGCCATAATTATTGATGGAAACGGACGTTGGGCAAAGAAAAGAGGGTTGCCTCGTACTGTTGGCCATAATTTAGGGCTGAAAAGGATAAGAGAAATTATAGATGAGTCTGTATTGTTGGGGGTAAGAATACTTACAGTTTTTGCTTTTTCGACTGAAAACTGGAATAGGCCTCAAAAAGAAATAGAAGCTCTTTTTTCTTATTTTGGGTGTTTTTTAGATGATTATAAAAAAGACATGGCAGGTAAGGATATAAAGTTTAATGTTATAGGCAGGAGAGATCGGATTGATAAAAAAATCATAAATAAAATAGAAAAAATAGAACAAGAAACAAAACTAAATAAAAGTTTTATTTTAAACGTAGCCTTAGATTATGGTGGAAGGTGGGATATAGTTGAAGGGGCAAAGAAAATTGTTGAAGATTTTGGTAAACAGATGATTTCTAAAGATGATATTGACGAAAATCTTTTTAGTAAATATATTTTTTTATCGGGCATACCCGATCCGGATTTATTGATAAGAACTTCAGGTGAACAGAGACTAAGTAATTTTTTAATCTGGAACTTAGCTTATAGTGAATTGTATTTTACACCTACTTTATGGCCTGATTTTAATAAGAATTGTTTAAGAGAAGCTATAGCGGAATATTCGAAAAGAAATAGAAGATTTGGAGAAGTTCATGAATAAACGTTTATTGCCAGCAATTATTTTAATCATAACAACAATTTTTTGTGTTATTTACTATCCTTTATGCGGTATATTTTCTTGTCTATTTATAGTAGCCGGCCTATATGAATTTTTTTATATGGTTGAAAAAAAAGGAGTAAAATTATTTAAAATTTTAGGTTTATTAGTGGGAGTTTTAATACCCATTACTATTTATTTTCGAGTTCCCATTAATGAAGGCTGGCAATTTTTATTTGTTGTTATTGCTATTTTCATTCTTTTTTTACTTGAACTGACAAAAAAAGAAACGCATCATTCAGTGTTATCAATATCCGCGACAGTATTCGGGATTATTTATATTTCGTGGTGTTTTAGTTTTTTAATAAGGATAAGGCAGCTTCCTGAAGGTATTATGCTGGCAGGGTTTTTAATTTTGGTTACAAAATCTTCAGATATGGGAGCTTATTTTTGGGGCAAGAAGTTTGGAAAGACTCGGCTATTAAAAAGAATAAGCCCTAAAAAATCATTGGAAGGAGCGATAGGCGGATTTTTTACCAGCTTAGTTGTTGGCCTTATTTTTTCAATTTTTATAGAGAGTATTACTTTTTGGGAGAAATTTTTTCTCATAATAATTTTGGCTATAATTGCTCAATTAGGAGACTTATTTGTGTCTTTAGTAAAAAGAGATTGCCGGGTTAAAGATTCGGGAAAATTGTTTCCGGGTATGGGGGGGATTTTAGATGTTATTGATAGCTTAATTTTTACGGCACCTACCTTTTATCTTTATCTTACGATGATGCGTTAGGGACAATCAATTATTAAGGTGAAAGTTAATAATTCCATTTTATACCATTAGAAATAAATTTTTTATTGCAATATAAAAGAAATATGAAAAAAATAATTATTTTTGGTTCAACTGGTTCAATAGGGAAGAACGCCCTGCAAGTAGTAAGGCAAAGCCGGGAGAAATTTAAAATTTTGGGGTTATCCACTAACGGAGATGTCAAAACTCTTTACAAACAAATTAAAGAGTTTTCTCCTAAATATGTTTGTGTTAGAAATGAAAATGCGGCAAACGCGATAAAATGCGAGTTAGGTAAAAATTGCAAGTTGTTTAAAGGTGATATAGGGTTAGAAGAATTTTCAAAATTAGAATCGGATATTTCTGTTATGGCTATTTCAGGGGTTGCATGTTTAAGGCCGCTTCTTGTTAATATTCGTCATACTAAAAGAATAGCACTGGCAAATAAAGAATCATTGGTAACTGCCGGGGAGTTGGTTTTTAATGAAGCAAAACGATTTAATACTGAAATTTTTCCAATAGATAGCGAAATTAATGCTCTTTTTCAACTCCTTCCGGTAACTAACCGTGAATCAAAACTAAATGATAGTTTTAGAAAAATTTATCTTACAGCCTCCGGAGGGGCTTTGGCAGATTATAAGAAACAAGATTTAGATAAAGTAAGTGTTAAACAAGTATTGAATCATCCTACATGGAAAATGGGTAAAAGGATAACGGTTGACAGCGCGACTTTAATGAATAAAGGGTTTGAAGTTATTGAAAGCCATTATTTTTTTGATATCCCATATGATAAAATAGATATTGTTATTCATAAAGAGTCAGTAGTGCATGCTTTGGTAGAATATAAAGACGAAACTATTTTTGCTTGTATGTATCCACCGAATATGTGTATCCCGATTTCTTTTGCGCTATATTATCCGGAAAGATTTAATTGTGAAGGTAAATCTTTGATTTCAAAAAGAACGCGTCTTTTAAAAAATAAAAATGGTTTTTCGTGTTCTTTTTATCCGATAAAGTATAACAAATACCCTATTCTCAAAATTATTTTGCAGTCAGCAAGAAAAAAAGATAATTCGTTAGTTGTTTTAAATGCTTGCGATGAAATAGCTATCGATTATTTTTTAAAGAATAAAATTAAATTTACAGATATAACTCGAGTTATCAAATTTATATTCAATCGTTACCCTTCATCAAAAATAACGGATATCAATGATGTGTTTTATTGGGATGATTGGGGACGAATAAAAACTAAGGAGTATTTGAATAAATTATGAGCATAATAATTACAATTGCAATTTTTAGTATTTTAGTTATAGTACATGAATTCGGCCATTATATATCAGCTAAACACGCGGGAGTAAGGGTAGAAAAATTTGGTATCGGTTTTGGCCCCGCATTATTTAAAATTAAGGGAAAAGAAACCGAATTTTCTATTTGCCTTTTTCCATTGGGCGGTTTTGTAAAATTAGCAGGAGACGTTAGGGAAGATTGTAAAGGTTATAAATTTGAATTTTTTTCTCAACCCGTAGGTGTTAGGGCTAGGATAGTTTTTTGGGGCCCCCTTTTTAATTTTCTTTTAGCTTTTATTATTTATTGGATGATTTTTTATTTTTCGGGATTCCCCGCGCCAAAGCCTCTGATAGGTGATGTAGTTAAATACGATATCGTAGCCAAAGATAAAATTAAAGCAAAGGATTTGTTAATACTAAAAGAAAAAGGGATAGTTGAAGAAATTGGAAGCGGACAAAAGTATATAACTTGGACACCTCAGGATTTAGAAGATAAATTTAAAAATACTTCTTTTAAAGATAATGAAGTGAAGAGTTTCATGAATGTTTGGAAAGATTCCTTTAAAATAACCAATAAAAGGATATTTAAGGATGAACAGTTGAAGAAGCTTTTAGAAATGGATTTATTGGGAGAGAAAGTCGTTGCGTGGAATGTATCAAGTGAAGAAGAATTGAAAAATAAGTTGTTAGATATTGAGGATATAGATATAGACAGCCTTATTAAAGTTTTATACGGTTCCCGTTATCCGGCATATAAAGCAGGGATAAAGGAAGGAGACCTTATTACTAAGATAAATGGTGTAAAAGTAGAAAATTGGCACGATATGTCTGAGTTGATACAAATTAGTAAAGACGTAATCAATATAGAGTTAATAAGAGATGAGGAAAAAATTTATTTAGATGTAAAACCTTTAAGAGTAGTACTTAAAGATATCGATGGAGAAAGAGAAATTTCATTGATAGGTATTAAAAGTATGACAACTAAATCCGGATTTATCAACGCATTTGTAGAAGCGGGCAAGAAAACTTATGGGTTGTCGGCAACAATCCTAAAAGGCCTTAAATTATTAATTTTAAAAAAAGTTCCTTTTAAAGACGCGGTTACCGGCCCTATCGGTATTGGTGTAATTACGGGCAAAATCGCGAAAGGAGGAATACTGCCTGTTTTAAATTTCATGGCAATGTTAAGTTTGAGTTTAGGTATAATTAATCTTTTCCCATTTCCTGTGTTGGACGGCGGGCATTTAATTTTTATGTTAATAGAAAAGGTTAAACGCAGTCCAATTTCACATAAAGTGGAAAACCTATTAACACAAATAGCTATAGCCGCGTTAATAACTTTAATGCTTTTTGTATCGTATAACGATATTTTAAGATTTGGAGTAAAAAAAATCAAAATTACCCCGGAACAGTTATCCGTACTAAAAGATAAAGGGATAGTGAAAGAAATTAAGGATAATGAAAATTATGTTTTTTGGCGCAATATTACTGAAATAGAATTAAATGACAAGTTGGTAGAAAATGGATTTACCGATAGAGTAGAAATATTATCGATTTGGCAGAATTCAGTTAAAGGTACAGACAGAATAAAATGACTAAAGAAGTAAAAATAGGTAATTTAAAAATCGGCGGAAAAAATCCCGTAAGAATAAAAGGGATGCTTAAAACTTCCACAGGTGATATAAAAACGCTGATAAAAGAGGCAATTGTTTTAGAGAAAGAAGGCGTAGAGGCGATAAGGCTGGCTATTAAAGATAAAAAAGATATTAAGATTATTTCTGTCTTAAAACAGCATTTATCTGTCCCATTGGTCGCGGATGTTCATTTTCAACCGGTAATTGCCCTTCTTGCTATTGAGGAAGGAGTCGATTGCGTAAGATTAAATCCGTTAAATATTTATAAAGCTAAGGATGTTAGACAAATAGCAAGAGCAGCTAAAAATAATAAAATATCAATTAGGGTAGGCCTCAATTCCGGCGGATTTAAAAGAAGTTTTTCCTCAAATAAAAGTTTAGCTAAAGAGATGGTTAAAAAATGTGAAAATTATCTTAAACTGTTGGAGGGAGTAAATTTTTTTGATATAATGGTGTCGTTTAAAAGTTCAGATGTGATATCTACTATAGAAGCGAACAAAATATTCTCGGAAAAGTTCGATTATCCTTTGCATTTAGGAATTACTGCCGCCGGCCCTTTTTTAGAGGGTATTATAAAATCTTCAGTAGGGTTAGGGAATCTTTTATATCAGGGAATAGGAAATGTTTTAAGAGTATCGTTAACAGCACCATCTTTTTTCGAAATTAAGGCAGCTAAACATATTCTTCAATCATTAAATTTGAGAAAGTTCGGCCCGGAGATTATTTCTTGTCCAACCTGTTCACGATGTTCAGTAAACCTTATAAAGATTGTTGATGAATTT
>JAUVUO010000211.1 GCA_030601015.1 Candidatus Omnitrophota bacterium
ACGAATCAACACTAGATTGGGGAACTTCTAAATCATTTTTTATCCCATAGTCACCAACAAACCGCTCAAGAAAATGTATATTTATAGAATTTCGAGAAGCAAAAGATTCCCCTTTCTTGGTTAAAATACAAGTTTTTCGGCATTGATATTCGGCCGGACATACTCTTCCGCAAATAGAAGGAAAATTATTCTTTTCACGGATTGTAAAGTAAGCATTTTTATAGTCTTTCTTCGTAATATAATAAATAAATTTTTTTATATCCACTCCAACCGGACATCCCGCAGAACAAACAGGATTTTTACATTGAAGACACCTCGCGGCCTCAGCTAATGCCTCCTCCTCATTATATCCTAAAACTACCTCTTCAAAATTTCCAGCCCTAATTGATACGTCTAATTCTTTTACTTTTGCCGGTTCTTTTTTCATATTATTTTTTAAATTTAAAGGTTAATAAAATTTATTCTTTATAAAGATTACAAATATGTTTCTCTTTAACTTCATAAGTTCTATTCCTATTCTCCAATTCTTCCCAATCCACTAAACGGGCATCAAACTCAGGCCCGTCAACACAAGCAAACTTAACGGAATCCCCTATAGTTACCCTACATACCCCGCACATTCCTGTAGCATCAACCATCAAGGAGTTTAACGAGACGAGAGTCTTTACTTCAAAATCCTTAACCACTAATGAAGTATTTCTCATCATAGGTATCGGCCCTACAGAATACACCAAATCATAACTTTCTTTATTAAGAAGCTCTTTTAAAACATCGGTGGTAAACCCCTTAGTTCCATAAGAGCCATCGTCGGTAGTCACAAAAAACTCATCGGAAACTGCCCTTAATTTGTCTTCTAATATTAAAATATCTTTTGTTCTCGCGCCCAAAATAGTTGTTACATGATTTCCCGCTTCTTTTAAAGATTTAGCTGCCGGATAAATCTCCGCGATACCTACACCTCCTCCAACCAAAATAACCTTGCCATATTTTTTTATTTCTGTTGAATGGCCTAAAGGCCCTACCAACGCATATAATGAATCTCCTACACTAAGTTTTCCGATAAGTTTTGTCGAAAACCCTAATTCTTGTACTATTAATATTATTGTTCCAACATTCGCGTCAGATTCCACTATAGTTAAAGGAATTCTTTCACCTTCCTCACTTATCATTACAGCAACAAATTGTCCCGGTTTAGCCTTTTTTGCTATCAAGGGAGCCCTGACCTTAAATAAAGTTATTTTTACCCCTAACTTGTCGGCCAAAATTTTCTTATCTAATATTTTCATAATTTAATTTTCCTTAGCTAACTCTTGTTTTATATTAATTCCTAGTCCCAAAATAAAAAAAGACCTCCCTCTTTAGTAATTATAAAGAAAGGATGTCTTTGTCCAAAAAAAGTATACTTATTTATAAGGATGATGTCAAGAAAAAACCTTAAAAAATCTTCCAAATGCTATCCCTTTTTTTGTCCGAAATTATTAATGCCTAAAGTTAGAATAAAACCTAAAAAAAATAGCAATAACATACCTGTGATATTGGGTATCGTAAACGATACCCCTGAACCCAAAACTTTTTTAATTGGTATACTTAATGTGCCAATTACTAATCCCAATAAAACATACAAGGTTTTACATTTATCTTTTTTGAAAAGAAATACTATCAATCTTGATATAAAAAATGCTCCCAATGCCGCGCCTATCCCAAACACTAAAAAATAAACCAATTTATCTCTCAAATTATGTAAAACCTCAAGCATAAAAGGATAAATGCCCATTATTAATAAAATAAATGACCCTGATATGCCGGGTAAGAACATAGCACTAATGGCAAAAAATCCCCCTAAAAAAACATATCCATAACTGGGGTTAACTTCTTGCGGAACAACTAAAGCTAAAATTATGCCTATCGTTACACCTAAAAACCCAAATAAAATATTCTTAATCTTATGATTTTCAATGCTAATATATATAACCTTAGAAGATGCCAGTATTAAACCGATAAAAAAAGATATTGTATAAGTGAAGTAATTATCTAACATGAAAGATATTAACCTTGAACCTAAAAATATTGAAGTAAATATACCGGAAAATAATATTCCAAGAAATAATAAATCAATTTTTTTTATATTTTCTTTTAAATCCTCGACTCTTTCTTTCTTCCTACTGAACAAAAGCAAAAAGATACTTTTTATTAATTCCGGAGAAACATTTTTTATAGAATTTATTAATCTTTCATATATCCCGGTTATAAAGGCTATTGTCCCCCCTGATATACCGGGGATAACATCACAAATCCCCATCAAAACACCTTTTAAAAATAATAAACCTTTATCTTTATAATTATTTTTTTGCCTCATTTAAACAATTTCTCCATATTTATTTAACATTATTTCGGGCGAAAACACGGTTTCGCCCCTTGGATGTTTTCGATTTTTATCTTAAATCCTAAATCCTCCTTTTTTTTTACAACAAATTTCGCGAACGTAGTGAGCACATTTCTATTAATTTCGTTTTGCGATAGCGAAACATATCTCTTCTTTTATTTTCTTCTTTTATTTTCTTCTTTTATTTTCTTCTTTTATTTTCTTCTTTTATTTTCTTCTTTTATTTTCTTCTTTTATTTTCTTCTTTTATTTTCTTCTTTCTTTTATTTTATAAACTAAACAACCCGTAAACTCATTACCCCTTCCTCTCTCCTTCTTTCCCTACGATCTATCAACTAAGAGCTACGAGCTTCTCTTCACCCCTCCCAACCATATTTTCCAATTAAAGGGACAAAAACACAATTACAAATGGTTTCATTATTTGTTTTGCTATCAGAAACCTTATTGATTAAAATCAATTTCTGATTATATTTATCTCCTATAGGTATAACCATCTTGCCTTTTATCTTAAGCTGATTGATTAATGGCTCAGGAATTTCCGGAGATGCCGCGGTAACTATTATCCTATCATAACAAGCATGTTCAGGCCA
>JAUVUO010000009.1 GCA_030601015.1 Candidatus Omnitrophota bacterium
AGTATAAGCCGGACCACTACCCGATAAGGCAGTAACTACATCCATCAATTCTTCTCGGTAAATAACTTCTACTAATCCTACTGCTCCGAAAATATCTATTGCTATCTGAATATGACTTTTATCAACAAACCTTCCTGGGCAAACAACAGTTATTCCTTCATTTATTAAGGCAGGGGTATTAGGCATAGCTCGAATTACCGGAATATTTCCCCCCAAACAATCCTCTATAAACTGAGTACTGGTTGCTGCTGCAATAGATATTATTAATTGCTTTTTTGTGATCACATCTTTGATATTAGAAAGTACTTTCTTCATCGTCTGGGGTTTAATCGCAAGTATAATTATATCTTTCCCTAAAATCATTTCTTTATTATTAGTATAGGTTTTAATACCATATTTTTTATTTATCTCCATCCTTTATTCAAAGAACTCTCAATAAATAATTCAACAAACTCATTATCATTTAAATACTTATTTTCATTTAAATAATTAACAACTTTTGTTATTAAAAGATTTTTCCATCCTTTTTCTTTTAACCGCCGAAAGATCTCTTTTTTTGTTCGTGCTCTATACTTCAAAAGTAACAAAGAATATTGCAGCGCTTTATTAAAACAATCATCATCCTTATTTTTACCTAAATTATTTTTTCCCCGGTTATTAATCTTTTTATTAGCTTTATAAGCCATAAATTTTTGAATATTAAGATTATTAAAAAATGCAGCTATCCCTACTTACAATGATTACATTGATTATGAACATTGATATTTTTATCCCATAATCATCTTATAATCATTAAAATCAAGTACCGGTGCTATTCTGCCCCGCCATACAAGGCAAACATTATCCCTTCAGAAAATTTTTCTATTAAAATATCATTTAAAATCTTCTTCTATTTTAAGAACTAAATAGCCCTTGTTTGTCCTAACCAAACAACTTGTTTTTAGTTTAGATGTAATATCTTTAATACTTTTTTTATCGGGTATATCCTTATTCTCAATTTTTAAAATAATATCTCCTTTAACAAATCCGCTTTTTTCCGCAAGAGACCCTGTTTTTACATTAACAATAACTACTCCTTTATCTTCATTTATTCCATCAATTTCTGAATATTTTTTTTGTTTATTAACAATATTAATATACTCAACAATCATACCTCTAAATTCTATTTTCCTTTTGGGTTTAATTACCTTCTTTTCTGCCGCACTATCACGAATCACTACACTTAACACCATTGGATTCCCACCTCGCACAATATGTACCCGGACAGACTGATCCCTTCCAGTTAAAGAAACTATTTTCATTAAATCTTGTGTTCGTCTAACTGCCTGATTATCAAACGATAATATAAGATCCCCCTCCTTAAACCCGCTTCTTTCCGCGGGAGAATTCTTATATACTTTCAAAACAACAGATCCTTCTTTCTCTTGTATACTAAAATAATTTTTCAATTCATCATTTAAGTCTTGAGCATTAACTCCCAACCAGCCATAAACTATTTTTTCTCCCTTGATAAGTTTATTCAAAATATCTTTCGCCTTATCTATTGGTACGGCAAAACCCAATCCTCTACTATATTTATTTTTAAAAGATATTGCCGTATTAATACCCACAACTTCTCCTTTCAAATTAACCAGCGGCCCTCCACTATTGCTAGGATTAATAACGGCATCTGTTTGTATAAGATTATTATAATCCGCTTTTCTTTCTTTCAACATAGGCAAAGATCTATGAAGAGAACTGACAATTCCAAAACTAACCACCGGATTAGCGTTACTGATATAAGGCCCAAATGGATTTCCCAATGCTATAACCATTTGGCCGGCCTTCAAATCTCCCGAACTGCCGAATTTTACCTCTGATAGCTTACCGCCTTTTATCTTTATAATCGCCAAATCACTCCTAGAATCAGTGCCTTTGATTACAGCATCAAATTCTCTGCCGTCAAAAAAATTAACTTTAATAGTAGAAACACCTTTTAATATATGCGCATTCGTTAGAATATGCCCCTCTTTATCAATTACCATTCCTGTACCTAAAATAACACGTCTATTAATTTTATCAGAAATCTCCATAAAAAACTCTTTAAAAAACCCTTTAGAGTTATCCTCTTCTAATTCATCAATAGTCCCAGTCCCGGTAAGAGATATCCCCGCGGCTGCCTTAGTCGTAATTACAGAACTTATAGAGACTACAGATTCACCAACACTGGAAGATATGGCAATTATCGAATCTTCTAATCCAAAATTATCCTGAGTATATGCCGAAAAAGCCATTAAGATACTGATAAAAATTATTATTTCCTTTTTCATTATTCTTAGTTATATTTTGTTTTACAGTATCATGTTGTTAAATTAACTGCAAATATTTTAACAAATAGAACACCCAAATATCCTAGATTAAACTATTTATTATTAGCTGCCTGAAGACTTTCTTCCTTTAAAGCTTCAGCAAACTCTTTCCTTAAAGACTCATCATTTCTTAATAAATTTCTTAACTGTTCTCTTCCTTGCGCTAAATTTTTTTCTTTATAAGAAAGCCAACTCCCTGATTTTTTTAAAACACCCGCCTCTAACGCGGCATCGATTAAGGCTCCGGATTTTGAGACTCCTTCATTATACATTATTTCGAATATAGCTTCTTTGAAAGGCGGAGCAACCTTATTTTTTACTATTTTACTCCTGACTTTAATTCCAATAGGCCCGTCAGAAGATGTAATCGTAGCAATCCTTCTTAAGTCAATCCTCACTGAAGAATAAAATTTCAAAGCCCTTCCCCCGGGAGTAACTTCAGGTGACCCAAACATCACTCCGATTTTTTCCCTAATCTGATTAATAAAAACAACACAAGTATTGGATTTACTTATAGCAGCCGTCAATTTACGTAAAGCTTGGCTCATCAAACGGGCTTGTAAAGCTATTTGAGAATCCCCCATTTGCCCTTCAATCTCCGCCCTGGGAACAAGTGCCGCCACAGAATCAATAACTACTAAATCAATAGCATTAGATCTAACCAAGGTTTCTACAATCTCCAAAGCCTGCTCTCCAGTATCAGGTTGTGAAATTAAAAGGTCATCCAGATTTACACCTATTAATTTGCTATAACCGGGATTAAAAGCATGCTCAGCATCAATAAATGCCGCGGTTCCCCCTTCAGATTGGCTCTGAGCAATAATACTTAAGGTTAAGGTTGTCTTACCCGATGATTCAGGCCCATAAATCTCAATTACACGGCCCCGAGGCAACCCTCCAACACCTAAAGCTTTATCTAATGAAAAAATCCCCGTAGGGATACTATCAATATCAAGAACAGCATTCCCTCCCATTCTCATTATAGCTCCCTTACCAAATTGTTTTTCTATCTGACTAAGTGCTAATTCTAAAGCTTTCTTTTTGTTTTCCGCGATATTTTTATCTTTTACCATAAACCCTCCCGTATTAAAATATTTATTTATCTTCTGAATAGATAGATTATACTATTCCGGTAATTTAGTGTCAAACAGATTCCACCCGAAAAGCCTTATTCCCTTAAGAGTCCGCCAATCTATACACCTTAATGTTTCTTACTCTATAATAAAATAAAAGCGGATGAAAAACTTATATTTTAAATGAACTACCCCGCAGCAAGCTGCGGAGAATTAAACCCAAGCCCCCTAGACTCCCTTTGGCCTCTCAGGGGCAATTCGGCTGCAATCTTTTCCTTCGGAAAAGATTAAGTCTCATTAATTAAACCGTTAGAAACGATTTTCTTTTTTTTTCAATAACCTTTTTATATTTTTTTTATGCCTTATCCATATAAAAACTGCAAAGGAAAAAGAAAGTATTTGTATTTCCACATCCCGAGACAAAAATAAGGTTAATATAAAAAATAAACTTCCAGCTAATATCGAAGCTAAAGATACATATCTAAAGGTTAAAAAAACAGATATCCAAAAAATTATTGATAAAATTAAAATAAAGCCTAAATTCTGAAAAACAAAGCTGAGTCCTATTAAAACACCCAAACTGGCAGCTACCCCTTTGCCGCCTTTGAATCTCATAAAAATAGTCCAATTATGTCCGCAAACTACTAATATAGCTGACAAAACAAAAAAATATCCGGACGCACCGGGTAAATATGCCTTAAGAAAAATAATGGGAATAAATCCTTTCAATAAATCAAGAATAAATACTAATACGCCCCAACCTTTACCAACAGACCGAAATACATTAGTTGCGCCGATATTTCCCGAACCAAAATCCCTAATATCAATATTTTTTACCAATCGTGAAATTATGAAACCAAAAGGAATACTACCGATAATATAACTAATACTAAAAAGAAATATTTTCAACATCTATTACTTTAAACCCTCTTAAAAAACAATAACCACCTGAAATAGCCGTAAAACCTGCTGTTAAAAAATAAAAAAAATGCTTAACGTTAAAATAAATTTACATTCAGCTGATTATTTACAAATCACCTAAATCGCCAAAATTGTTAGCTTTAATGTTTTATATTATTATATCTTTGTACCCTCTTTAGTTTATACCATTGCTGCCTTATTTACTTATCGATAAGGCTCAGCTCTGCCCCGTCATAAGGACAATACTCAACTGAAGAACTAAACCTGCGGCCGCATTGCGGACAAAATTTTGTATCCACTTTCTCACCCACAACAGCACCGCCAACAGCACCGGCAGCTGCCCCGATCAAAGCTCCTTCCGCTCCGTGTCCTGACTGATGTCCAATTATTGCTCCCAAACCTCCGCCTATAACCGACCCTACACCCATACTTTTTTGAGTAGTTGTACATGAACTTAAAAGGATTACCCCAAATATCAAAACAAAATTAATTTTCTTCACAATCTACCTCCTTTTTCTCTGGTTGATACTATCAATAATTTTATTCGGAACTCTTAGAATCTTTGATATACAACACTTTTATATAAAACTGTGTCATTTTTTTTACCCAAAGCACTCTATCCTAAAATCTCAATAATATTCAAAGAATATAATTTATTTTAAAATTAAATTACTGAACTATCAAGCATTATAAAAACCTTTTATAATACATAAAAAAATATATTACTCGATCGCCCCTGCTCTTTGAAAAGGCCACCAAATAAAAATTGCTTTCCCCACTATATCAACTTCATCAACGAACCCCCAAAATCTACTATCTAAAGAATGTTTGCTATTATCCCCTAAGAAAAAATATTTATTTTCAGGAACAACTACTACCTTTTCTTTTTCGCCATAAAACCCCTGATTATTATAGCGATTTTTTGCTATTCCGGGACTAACAACTATTCTGCCATTTACGTAGATATTCCCATCCTTTATACGAACGCTCTCTCCCGGCAAACCAATCAATCTTTTTATATAAACTTTTTTCCTATCATGCGGGGGAACAAAAACAACAACTTCTCCTCTTTTAGGTTCCCTAAACCCGGGAATACGAAATTTAGTAAAAGGTATTTTCGGGCCATAAAGAAGCTTAGTAACAAAAATTTTATCTTTAGGTATTAATGTAGGAACCATTGATGTCGTAGGGATTTTATATATCTGAAACAAAAAAGTTCTTAATATTGTTACAATAACAGCGGCAACTACAAAAGCTTCTATCCATTCACGAAATGCATGGTTCCTCTTAATTTTCATTAACTGTTCTCCTATATAAATTATTCATTTAAACATAAAAATATTTTATAAAATAAAATATTACAATTTCAAAACTTCAAAAAAAGCACTCTGAGGAACTGATACATTCCCTAACAGCTTCATTTTCTTTTTACCTTGTTTTTGTTTTTCCCACAACTTTCTTTTTCTTGATATGTCCCCGCCATAACACTTTGCTGTAACGTTTTTCTTTAATGCCGATACCCGGGAAGAAGCAATAATCTTCGCTCCAATAGCGGCCTGAATATTCACCTCATACATCTGACGAGGAATCAATTCTTTTAATCTATCGACTACTAACCTTGCTCTAAATTCAGATTTTTCTTTATGTACAAGCATGGAAAAAGCATCAGATTTTTTTCGATTTAAAAGTATATCGATTTTTACTATTTCCGTCTTTCTATACCCTATAAATTCATAATCAAAAGAAGCGTAACCTTTCGTTAATGATTTAATTTTATTATAGAAATCAGCTACAATTTCCGATAAAGGCAAGTCAAAAACAATACTTAACCTATCTTTACCAAGATAATTCATTTTAATAAATTCCCCGCGTTTAGACTTTGAAAGCTCACATAAAGGGTCCATCCCTTCAACAGGAGAGACTATCGTCGCTTGGATAAACGGTTCATACATTTCATCTATAAAAGAAGGGTCCGGAAACTGATGCGGACTTTGTATATATTTAATTTTATCATCTTTTGTAGTTTTTATTTTATACATAACATTTGGTGAAGTAAGAATAAGGTCAAGAGCATACTCTCTCTCTAATCGTTCCTGAACAATCTCCATATGTAAAAGGCCCAAAAAACCGCACCTAAACCCATATCCTAACGCGCCTAAATTATCCTGTTCGTAAGTAAAAGAAGAATCAGACAAATTTAATTTTTCAATTGCCGGCCTTAAAAGCGGATAATCTTTTGGTGACGTAGGAAATACCCCGCAAAAAACCATTGGAGACATTTTCACATAACCATCAAAAGCTGAATCCGTGGGATTAACCGCAGAAGTTATAGTATCCCCAACATCTATCTCCTTAGGATCTTTTATGCTGCATCCAATATAACCTACTTCTCCACAGCATAAAGACTCTTTTTTCCCCGGCTGTGGTAAAAAAACACCTACATCTTCAACGCGATAGATTTTATTTTGATGCATAAGCAAAATATTGTCTCCTACAGATATTTTTCCGTCAAAAACCCGTAAAAACAATATAACCCCCCGATAGGGATCATAGGAAGAATCAAAAAGAACAGATTTAAGAGGTTTATCTTTATCTCCATTGGGTGGTGGTATTTCTTTAATTACTCTTTTTAACAACTCTTTAACTCCAATTCCTTGTTTAGATGAAACTAGTGATATTTCATCTTTTTTAAAACCGAAAACATCAAAAAACTGGTCATAGCACCTCTCAACATTAGCACCCGGCAAATCAATTTTATTTATAACCGGAATAATAGTTAAGTCAGCTTCCAAAGCTAAATTAAAGTTAGCTACTGTCTGGGCTTCAACTCCTTGAGAAGCATCAACTAAAAGTATAGCGCCTTCACATCCTTTTAAAGACCTGGTAACTTCATAAGCAAAATCAACATGTCCAGGAGTGTCAATAAGATTTAAAATGTAATCTTTGCCTTCACACTCTAAAGTTAATCTAACTGCCTTTGCCTTAATGGTAATACCTCTTTCCTTTTCCAACTCCATATTATCAAGGACCTGGTCTTCTTTTTTCTTTCTTGAATCACCTATCATAGCTAAATCCAAAAAACGATCGGCTAAAGTTGATTTTCCATGATCAATATGAGCGATAATACAAAAATTTCTTATTTTATCTTCTTTTTTCATCTTTTGTAACATTTTTTATTAGTTCTATGACAGTTTCTTCAACCGTCAAATTAGTTGTATCAATTATCTTTGCGTCTTTACTGATTTTTAGAGCGCCTACAGCCCTATTTTTATCCGCGTTATCTCTTCTTACTAAATCTTTTTTTACATCGTCTAAGGTGACATCTAATCCTTTATCTATCCATTCATTATACCTTCTTTGAGCGCGAACTGCCGTGTCTCCGTCTAAATAAAACTTAAATTCAGCCTGAGGGAATACAACAGTAGTGATATCCCTCCCCTCCACTACAAAGTCTCCGGTCTTAGCAAGTTTCCTCTGCAGTTCAACCATTATTTTTCTAACCTCGGGATATGAAACTATTATAGAAATGTTTCTATCTATACGAGGCGTTCTAATCTTAAAACCAACATCAATACCGTCAAGATAAAAGTTATCTTCTTTAATTTCGAAATTCAAAGTTTTAGCCAAATCAATTAAAACATCCTTATTAGACAAATCAACACCCTTATCTAAAGCCTTCAATGTTAAAGACCTATAAGTAGCTCCTGTATCCAAATAGGAAACACTTAACCGATTAGCTAAAATTTTTGAGACAGTTGTTTTGCCTGTGCCTGCAGGGCCATCAATTGCTATAATCATATAATTAATTTTTGTTTAGCATTAACCAGTTCAATTAAATCGGATACCTTTTCCTTCTCATTTTTTTCAATTAAACTTTCAAATTCTTTCAAAACCTCGATGAATTCATTTAAATCTTTTAGAATATTTTTCTTATTGGAAAATAAAATATCTGTCCAAATTTGAGGCGCAGAATTAGATATCCTTGTTAAATCTTTGAAACTTCCCGCAGAATACTTTAAATAATCAGCTGGGACTAACTTTGTTAAAGCAAATGAAATAAGGTGAGGTAGATGTGATACTTTAGAAAGAATTTTATCATGAGTTACACTATCCATAAAAAAAACTTCAGCCCCTACTTTCAGCCACAACTCTTTTACCGTTAGAACAGCCTTACTTTTTAAAGGAGATGTAATTATACAAACTGTTTTTTGATATAAACTATCACTACTAAATTCTACCCCCCCCCTCTCTTTCCCGCACAAAGGATGACAAGGAACGAAATTAACATTTTTAGATAAATATTTTAGAGCCGCGGATTCAATTTCCTTTTTACTGCTTCCTAAATCAAAAACAATAGCACCTTTTTTAAGAAAAGGGCTTATTTTTTTTAAAAAATCAATAATAATATTTACCGGCAATGAAAGAACCACAACATCGGCATTTTTCACAACTTTTTTATAATCAATCTCAACTTCATCAAGGATATCTGCCTTAATAAGCCTATCGTATGACTTCTTACTTCTGGCATATCCACTAATAAAATAATGGGGACACTCCTTTTTTAAGGCTTTAACTAAAGAACCCCCCATAAGGCCGACTCCAAAAAAACCTATCTTTTTTATATAACTAATATCCATCTTAGAATTATTTTGTATTTTCGAATATTAAAAATTCTATTTTTAATTAAATTTCTCTATCAACAGCTTTAGCTACAGCTTTCAACTCTTTAATTAACTGAGAAAAACTTTCGGGAACAATCTGTTGAGGCCCATCACACATGGCTTCTTGAGGGTTAGGATGCACTTCGATTAAAAGGCCGTCTGCACCGCAAGCAACCGCGGCCTTACTTAAAGGATTAACTAAAAACCGTTTTCCTCCCGCATGAGAAGGATCAACTATAACAGGAAGATGAGATAGACTTTTTATCACCGGAACAGCACTAAGATCCAAAGTATTTCTCGTAAAATCTTCAAAAGTTCTAATTCCTCTTTCACACAAAATTACATTAAAGTTACCTTCTGAAACGATATACTCAGCACTCATTAACAGCTCTTTAATCGTCGCGTTAAGTCCTCTTTTTAGAATAACCGGTTTTTTAGTTTGGCCTACTTCTCTTAATAAATTAAAATTCTGCATATTACGCGCGCCAATCTGCAGAATATCTGTATATTTCGCAACCAATTCTACATCTCTTGTGTCCATAACTTTCGTTGCTGTGGCAATATCAAATTCGATAGACACTTCCTTTAATATTTTTAATCCCTCTTTACCCATTCCCTGGAACGCGTAAGGAGAAGAACGAGGCTTAAAAGCACCTCCTCTTAAAACATCCGCCCCCATGCTCTTTACTTTTCCCGCGACATTTCTCAACTGCTCTCTGGATTCAATAGCGCAAGGCCCCGCAATAATCGTGATTTTTTTCGCTCCTATTTTAATCCCTTCTTTAATATTTATTACACTGCTTTCTTTTTTGAACTCTTTCGATACTAATTTATATGGAGTTAAAACCTCTATTACCTTGTCCACCCCGGGAAAAACTTCTAAAGGCTGAAGCCTTATAATCTCTTCAGGGCCTATTACTCCAACAATAATCCTCTCAGAACCCCGTGAAACCATTGCTTTTAAATTCAACTTTTCAACTTTTTTAATAAGATTATTTATTTCTTCTTCGTGAGCGTCTTTTCTAAATACAATAATCATAATTTACTCCTTTAATATTGTTTTACAATTCTATATATTCTTTTAAGCAGTTTATAAAATATTTATTTTCTTTATGCTTACCTATAGTTAGTCTAAAAAAATTATCCATTTCCCAGCTTTTTAATTCTCTAATAATTATTCCTTTTTCCAATAAATAATTATTTAAATTAGCCGTATCCTTTTGAAAATCAACCATAATAAAATTTGTAGCACTTTTTACAAACTTCATACCTAATCCGCCCAATTCTTTATATAAATAACATTTTTCCTTTTGAACATAATTTAATACTTTTTTTAAAAAAATATCATTTCCCAAAGCGGCAATAGCCCCTACTTGAGCTAATCTATTAACATTAAACGGTTCCCTTATTTTATTCATAATATGAGCAAATTCTTTAGTACCCACCCCATATCCGACACGCATACCTGCTAAACCATAGGCTTTGGAAAACGTTCTACTAATAAATATATTTTTTTTCTTTTTTAACAATTTTAATGTATTCGGATAATCCGCGGGAGCAAATTCAAAATAAGCTTCATCAAAAAAAATCAATACATCTTCAGGAACTTTTTCAACAAAAGTTTCAACTTCTTTTTGAGTTACGTAAGTACCTGTGGGATTATCGGGATTAGCAATAAAAATTATTTTCGTTTTATTACTTATTTTCCTTCCAATTTCGTTTAAAGAATAACGAAATTCACAAAAAGGCACCCTTACAATTTTAGCTCCATGTATCTTAGCTTGAATTTCATAAATCAAAAATGTAGGGTATGATACAATGACCTCATCCCCTTTGTTGATTAAAGCCGTCAAACTAAGGGTTATTAACTCATCGGAACCATTACCAAAAACAATTTGCTCTCCATCAACTTCTAATTTATCCGACAACAAACGTCTAAGATAAAAACAATCCGCCTCTGGATACCGATTAATATTTTTCAACTCCCTCTGAATTGCTTTATTAATATGTAATGGAATAAAAGGAATCTCATTTGACGCGAGTTTATAAACCTCTTTTAAACCCAAAGACCTTTTAACTTCTTCGATTGGTTTTCCCGGTTTATAGCTATTTATATTTTCCAAGTCTTTTCTATAAATCATATTTATCTCTTCAGTTATGAGATGTTTTATTGAAATTATAATATGAAATTGTTATGGATGAAAAATTAATTTCCTTTTGGATAGGAACCTAAAATCTTTACAAAATTACACTCTTTGGATAATTTATTTAATGTTTTTTGTACTGATGAATTACTCCTATGCCCTTCAAAATCCACAAAAAAATAATATTCCCAAGCTTTCTTTTTTGATGGCCTAGATTCAATCCGAGTAAGATTTATTCCAAAAGTTTTAAAAGAAAAAAGCACGTCATAAAGAGCACCTACCTTATCTTTAATTGAACAAACAATAGATGTCTTATCATTACCGGAAGGAGGACTATCCTTTTTTGCTATTATTAAAAACCTTGTGCAATTATGCCGGGAATCTTCAATTCCGGATGCTAATATTTTTAGATCATAAATATCCGCTAAAGATTTATTTCCAATACAAGCGCCATTCTTATCCTTTTTCACTTTTTGAGCCGCTTTTGCTGTAGATACCGTAGGTATAAGCTGAACATCTTTAAATGAACGGGATATCCAATTTCGGCATTGAGCAAAAACCTGAGGATTTGAATATATTCGACTTATCCCTTTACTCTTGGTTCCCAACAAAGTATGCGAGATGTTTAAAATCTCTTCCGCGCAAATATTTAATCCGACTCGAAAAACATATCCAAAGTATGATTAACCGCGCCTTCCGTAGAATTTTCAATAGGTACAACTCCATAATCAGCTTCATCCCTGGTTACTTTATCAAAAACATCTTCTATACTATCAGAAGGTATAAACTTTGGTTTTTTGCCAAATTTCTTTATTGCTGCCAAATTTGTAAATGTCCCTTGAGGGCCCAAATACGCGATTTCTAATGTTGTTCTCTGAGCTCTGCATACTGACAAAATTTCTCTAAAAATATTCTCTATATCTTCGGATGAAAAAACACCTTTATTAAACTGCTTAAGACGTTTTAACATACTAGTCTCTCTTTCCGGAGAATAACCTGTAAGATTTTTGCCTTTTTTTAATTTGGCAATATTTATAGCTTCCAAAGCTCTTTTATTTAGAAGATTTAAAATCTTTTCATCTATTCGATCAATCTTATCTCTTGATTTTTTTAAATCCATATTCCTCCTTAGCTTTTAAATTCCTTTTCAGCTAATTTTAATGAATCAAAATGTCCTATATCTATCCACTTACCTTTTAATGTATATCCAAAAACTTTACTCTTATCCGCCAACCATGAAATATATTTACCTGAGGCATCGATTTTATCTTTTAGTGAAACAAACTCCTCCAATAACTTTAATGACTCCTTAGAAAAAAAATACACACAAGAAGCAGCTAATGTCGAAGAAGGAATCTTTGGTTTCTCGTATAGTTTGACTATTCTCTTCCTATTATTTAATAAAACTATACCAAATCTGGAAGCTTCCTTTTTGGTCTTAACGTTATAAAGTGCTATTGAAGAGTGGGGCTTATTTTTTAAAGAAAAATCAATAAATTCCAACAAATTATCTTCAAACAAATTGTCTCCGCCTAAAACCAGCCAATCAGAATTCTTACTATCAATAGCAAATTGCATATCCTTAACAGCACCTAACATCTCCTCAGGGCTGTTAGAACCATCATTTAAAATTTCAGCTTTTATTTTATACTTTTTTTTCCACTCTAGAAAACTAGTATAAAACTTATTATTAGTTACAATATTAACTTCTTTTATATAATATTTATCACTTAATAAACTAATCTTATCCATAAGATAATTCATCATAGGCTTATTATTAATAGGAATTAACGGCTTTGCTATATTTTGAGTTACCGGATATAACCTTGTTCCATAGCCAGCCGCTAGAATTGCTATTTTCATATCAAATCATTAAAATACGGTAGAATTTATCTTTTAAAACCTTTTTCAATTCCTCTTTCAAAAAATTCTCAACTTCTTTAGCTGTCGACAATTTTAGAGCACCTGTAACAGCCTTCACTGCATCTTCAAACTTAATATTATTAATTAACTCTTTAATTCTTGGAACTTGAGGCGACGTCATACTAAAACTATCAAGCCCCATACCTAAAAGCAAAAACGAAAATATAGGTTCTCCTGACATTTCCCCGCACATACCAACTTTAATTTTAGCAGCATGCGCTGAATCAATAACATTTTTTATCAACCTTAAAACACCCGGATGTCCCGGCTCGTACAAATAAGCTACTTTTTCATTAGCCCTATCTACTGCCAGGGAATATTGAATCAAATCATTTGTTCCTATGCTAAAAAAATCGCATTCCTTGGCTAAAAGATCAGCTGTTAAAGCCGCGGACGGAACTTCTATCATAATTCCAATAGGTATATTTTTATTAAAAGTCTTACCTTCCTTTTTTAATTCTCTCTTACATTCCTCTATTAGATTTTTAGCTTGCCTTAATTCCTCTACTCCGGAAATCATAGGAAACATCACCCTTACATTCCCCACAGACGACGCTCTTAATATAGCTCTTAATTGAGCTTTAAAAATATCAGTACGCTCCAAACAAAATCTTATCGCTCTCCAACCCAAAAAAGGACTCATTTCTTTCGGAACTTCAGGTTGCGAAAGAAATTTATCACCTCCAATATCAATCGTTCTAAAAATAACTTGATTAGGGCTAGCTCCCCTTACTACTTTTAAGTAAGCTTTATATTGTTCGTCTTCCAACGGTAAATCCTTTCTACCTAAAAAAATATATTCAGTTCTATAAAGTCCTACTCCCTCTGCGCCAAATTCCTTAACAAGAGGAAGTTCTTCAGGAAGTTCCAAATTAGCCGATATTCTTACTTCTCTGCCATCTTTAGTACAAGCCTTAAGAGCTTTGGGGATATGTATGGCTCTTATTTCTTTATTGTATGCCGCTAACTTTCCCCTATATTCTTTTAAAGTTTTTTCTGTAGGACGTATTATAATTAAACCTTTAGAGCCGTCAACTATAACTTTATCCCCGGACTTAATATTCTTAGTAGCTACTTCAACACCAACAACCGCCGGGATTCTTAAACTTCGGGCAATAATCGCGGTATGAGAGGTTCTACCTCCAATATCGGAAACAACGCCTAATATCATTTCTTTTGGTAAAGACGCTGTTTGAGAAGGAGCAAGGTCGTGCGAAACTATAATTACTTTTTCTTTTAAATCGCTTAAAGATACGGCTTTTTCTTTAAGCATTTTTCTCAAAACTCTGCGGGATATGTCTTCAATATCAACTACACGCTCCCTTAAATATTCATCATTAACTTTTAGCAAAGCATCTACGTACTTATTTATACTTTGAGAAAAAGCGTATTCAACATTAACTTTCTTGTTTTTTATTTGAAAAATTACATCTTCAATTAGAACTCTATCTTCTAATGCTAAAAAATGCGATTCAAATATTCTTGCATGATCAAACCCTACATCTTTTGAAATTTTTCGCTGAAGATTGGATATTTCTTTTCGAGTATCTATCAAGACCACTTCTAATCGATAGATTTCTCTCGAAATTTCATCATGAGATATCCTTCTCTTTGGAACACTAATCTCATCTTTAATTAAGACCAATGCTTTACCTATACCAACCCCTCCGGCAGCCGCTATACCCTTTAGTTTAATCATCATCTTCCTCTAAAAAACTTTTTAATTCATCCATAGCTTCAGAAGAATCTTCTCCCTCTACTATCAATTTTATTCTTGCCCCTTTATTCCCTCCTAAACTCAACAAGGCAATTATAGACTTACCATCTACTACATCTCCATTTTTTTCCAACCGTACAGATGAATCAAACTTATTAGCCAACTGGACAAAAAGAGTAGCCGGCCTGGCATGCAAACCATGCTTCCTTTTTATATCAAAATGTTCCTCAATTTTAGACATAATTTTTAACAAATACCCCTTAGCCTCTTTTTCTTTGCTAAATAAATTTCCTAATAATAAAAATATATTCTAATGAAATTAAAATTTTATCTAACAACTTCCTGTTGTTTATTTAATAACATTAAGACCTCTTCTTCGGTCTTAACGCACTTTAATCTCTGAACTAAATATTTATCGCGAAGTATTCTTGCTAAAAAGGCTAACATTTTTAAATGCAGCCCAGCCTCTTTTTGATTTGAAAGTAAAAGAGCCACAACATTTACCGGTTCTTGATCTAAAGAATCAAAATCAATACCCTCTTTAGATATACCAATACAAACTATAATATCTTTAACATAATTAATTCTGGCATGCGGAAAAGCAATATGACTTCCAATAGCAGTTGACCCCATATCTTCCCGCTGAAGGATAGAATTTAAAATATCTGTTTTAAATTTTTTATCTATTTTTCGTTTTTGGATTAGATGATCAATAATAGAAGTGATTATGATTTTTTTACTTTTTGGTTTTATCCTTAAAATTATACCATCCTTATCAAGATGATCTAAAATATTTATATTCATATAAATCCTCTTAACTTACCCTTTAATTATCAATTTTATTAAATAAAAACATGAATAACTAAACATTTAAAAGCGGGCGAAGGGAATTGAACCCTCAACCTTCACGTTGGCAACGTGACGCTCTAGCC